>DASYHX010000436.1:0-5025 GCA_035998065.1 Pseudorhizobium sp. | reverse complement strand
TCCGGATTGAGGTCGGCGCAGGCGAGCATCTTGATGCCCTTGAACAGCGGCGCCAGCGCCAGGTAGGTGATGGAGATATTGCCGCATCCGATGATGCCGACGCCGAGTTCCTTGGCCATGTGGGGCTCCGAAAATGCTGGGATATCAATAGGTCTTGAAGGCTGCGATCGAGCGGTCGATCAGCCGTTCTAGGTCGTTAGGGTTATCGTGCTCTACGACGTAGTGCTTCGTCTGCGTCTTCTCGCGCAGCGCCGTCATCAGGCCCTTCCAGTCGACGGTGCCGTGGCCGACATCGGCCCAGCTATCCTCGTCAGTGTTCTCACCGGCTGGCGCGATGTCCTTGACATGGACGGCGGTGATGCGGTCGCCGTAGCGATCGATCCAGGCCATCGGGTCGGCGCCGCCGCGCATGACCCAGGCGATGTCGGCTTCCCAGGCAAGATCCGGCCCGCCCTCGAGGATCTGCTCCTGCGCGGTCGTACCGTCGTCCAGCGTCTTGAACTCGAAGTCGTGATTGTGCCAGCCGAAGGTGTAGCCGGCATCCTTGTAGCGCTTGCCGGCTTCCGACAAGCGCTTGCCGAAGGCGCGCCAGCCGGCAGCGTCCGTCGGGCGCAGATCGGCGACCAGATGCGGGCAGTAGATCGCCTCCATGCCCAGCGTCTTTGCGATCAGCAGCGCCTGTTCCGGCTCCTTCTCCAGAAGGTCGAGGCCGAAATGGCCGGTCGGCATGGTCAGTCCGTTGGCATCGAGATCCGCCTTCATCGCCTTCAGCTGGCCCTCGTCCATGCTGGCATAGAGGGCGCCGTAGCCTTCGACTTCCGCGTAACCGGCCTTGCCGAGAGCGGTCAGCGTATCGGCGAGCGGCGGGAAATTGCGCGCGCTGTAGAGCTGGAAACCGAGTTTCGTCATATCATCCTCCTGGGCCGGCGGCCCGTCTTTGAAAAAAGGTTCAGTCTGCCGACTGGCAGGAATAGAGGTCGTAGATGCGGAAGACCGGTGCAGCCGCACTCGGCTCCGAAGGGGTGAAGGTGATGCGGCGGCTTTCGCCGGCGGCAAGGTCGAAAGCGTTGTCGGAATAACGGCCGGGCGTGTCGCTCTCGACCATCACGAAGAGCGCAAGACCAGAAGCCTGAACCAGGATGTCGATCGCGCCGTCTCCGGCCGGTGATATGGAGACCTCAAGCCCCGGCGGCGCCAGATCGAGCGCCTTGTAGGTGCCGCGGACATAGTGCCCCTCGCCGCCCATGCCGTTGGTGGCGGTAAAGCTCCAGAACAGGATCGCATCCGGCGGAAGGTCGGTCGCCGACAGGGTAACCGCCGTCACCGCCGCATCCGGCGAGCAGAGGGCGTCGACGCTTCTCAGCGGCGTACGGGTGCCGTCGAGCGAGACCGTCGACAGGTTGATGGTGACGGTAACGTCCTCCATCGTGTCGTTGACAAGCGAGATGCGGATGTCCGAGCCATCGTCCGATGGAATGGCGGCAACGGCAACCGGCTGGAAGAAGCGCCGGGCGACATAATGCAGGACCTTCCAGCCGCCGCCATAGTCGAGGCTCGACCAGGACGCGACGGGCCAGGTGTCGTTGAGCTGCCAGTAGAGCGTGCCCATGCAATGCGGCTTCAGCGACCGCCAATAGTCGACCGCAGTGCGGATGGCGAGCGCCTGCTGCACCTGGCTGAGATAAACGAAGTTGGCGAAGTCTTTCGGGAAGCGGAAGTAGCGGAACATGGTCGCCGCAATGCGCTCATTGCCGCCGGCATTCTTCTGGTGGTGCTCCATCACCGGCGAGGCGATGTTCAAGTCCTTCGCCTCGGCATAGGTCTGGATCACCGGCAGCGAAGTATAGGACTGGAAGCCGAATTCCGAGCAAAAGCGCGGGCGGACGGAGCGGTAGTTGTCGAAGCTCTTGTTCTCGTGCCAGACCGACCAGTAGTGCATGTCGCCGGAGCCGTCGGCGTGCCAGGCATCGCCGTAGTCGAGATAGCCTGAGGCAGGGCTCGAGGGCCACCAGATCGCCTCGGGAGCAGCCGCTTTCATCGCCTGCTCGATCGTGCGGTTGAGGCGATCGTAGGAGACGAGGTAACGGTCGCGGTTCTCGATCGACTCCTTGAACCATGTCAGCGCGCCAACCAACTCGTTGTCGCCGCACCAGAGGACAATCGAAGGGTGCGAGACGAGCCGGCGGACCTGGTAGTCCACCTCCTCCGCAACATCGCCGAGGAAGTCCGGCGTCGAGGGGTAGAGGTTGCAGGCGAACTGGAAGTCCTGCCAGACCATCAGGCCCAGCCGGTCGCACAGGTCGTAGAACCAGTCATGTTCATAAAAGCCGCCGCCCCAGACGCGGAGCATGTTCATGTTGGCGTCGACGGCAGAACGCAGCAGGTCCTCCGTCTTTTCAGGGCTCGACAGCGAGAACAGCGCGTCGGCCGGGATCCAGTTGGCGCCGCGGCAGAAGATCTCCCGGCCGTTGATCCGGAAGGCAAAGCGCCCGCCCGCCTCGTCCGGTGTCGTCACCAGCTCCACGGTGCGCAGGCCGATCTGCCGGGTGACCTGCTCCTCGGGGATGTCCACCCGCAACTGGTAGAGATGCTGTTCCCCGCTGCCCGCAGGCCACCAGAGCCGCGGCTCTTCGATCTCGAACACATGGTGGATTACGGTCTCACCGGTACCGATACCGCAATCAAGCCTGACGCGTTCGCCATCGAGCTCAAAGTGTACCGGAACGATGCCCGGCTCCACAGCATAGAGCGTCAGCGCCACATGCAGCTCGACCTTGCCCGCGACATGTCTCTGGCTGGTGACCAGATGCTCGATGCGGGCGGTCTCGAGCCGTTTCAGCGAGATGTCGCCGTAGAGCCCGAGAGGTGCGAGCGCAATATTCCAGTCCCAGCCGAAATGGCACTGCGGCTTGCGCAGCATGTTTCCGTTCGGGATGGGGCAGTTGCCGGTCGAATAGGGAATGTAGAAGGGCTGTCGCGCCTGGCGGTCGGCAGCTGCGGCAACGCTCGAATGGAAGTGGATGCGGATCGTGTTTTCACCCGCCTGCAGCGCCGCGGAAACGTCCGGCCGGTAGCGGCGAAAGCAATTGTCCGCCGAGAGAACCGGCACATTGTTGATGAAGACGACCGCCACGGTGTCGAGATAAGTGATGTCGAGATACCAGTTGCCGTCCGGATCATCGATGACGAACTGCCGCTCGACCACCCAATCAAGCTCGGGGACCCACTGCACATGATCCTCGTTGCGCCCGATATAGGGATCGGGAATGACGCCAGCGACCTTCAGCGCGGTGTGAACGTCGCCAGGCACGGGCATGGCAACGCGGTGATTGCCGTCCGGCGACGCGAGTTCCCATGTCCCTGAAAGGTCGAGCGATGAAATCGTCATGATTTGCTCAGATTCGTTCTTCCGTCTCGGCATCAAACAGCGAGGCAACGGACATATCGAAGGATAGCTGGAGCTTGTCCCCTGGAGCGAAGCGCTTCGCGCCGCCGATCCGCACCGACATTGTGTGGCCGGCATGCTTCAACCAGAGCAGGTTGTCCGCCCCCATCGGCTCTTCGATGTCGACTGTCGCGTCGTGCATTTCAGCACCCGCCTGGTGGTTGTCGACATGGATGTGCTCAGGGCGCAGGCCCAGCACGACCTTGCGACCCGCAACCAACGGTCCGCTCGCCTCGTATCCTTCCAGTCCGAAGGACACGCCATGGGTGGAGAAAACGATGCGATCGCCCTGCTGCACCAGTTCGCCGTTCAGGAAATTCATCGACGGGGAGCCGATGAAACCGGCGACGAACAGGTTCTTGGGTCTGTTGTAGATCGTAACCGGATCGTCGAGCTGCTGGATTTCACCGCTTTTCATGATGGCGATCCGATCGGCAAGCGTCAGCGCCTCGATCTGATCGTGGGTCACGTAGATCATCGTGTTCTTGAGCGAATGGTGCAGCCGCTTGATTTCTACACGCAGCTCCGAACGGAGCTTCGCATCGAGGTTCGAAAGCGGTTCGTCGAACAGGAACACATCCACGTCCCGCACCAGGGCGCGACCAATTGCGACGCGCTGGCGCTGGCCGCCTGACAGTTCGGCAGGCTTGCGCTTCAGGAGCGGCTGGATCTGCAGAATGTCCGCAGCGCGCGCGATGCGACGATCAATCTCGTCCTTCGGCACCTTGGCAACCCGCAGGCCGAAAGAGAGGTTCTTTTCCACCGTCATCTGCGGGTAAAGGGCGTACGACTGGAACACCATACCAATGCCACGGTCCTTCGGCTCCTCCCAAGTAACATTGCGGTCCTTGATGAAGATCTGGCCGTCTGTCGGCTCCAGTAGACCTGCGATGCAGTTTAACAAAGTCGACTTTCCGCAGCCGGAGGACCCGAGCAGGACAAGAAACTCGCCGTCCCCGATCTCGAGGTTGAGATTCTGGAGCACTTTCACCGCGCCGAACGAAAGAGAGAGGTCCCGGATGGATACGCTGTTGGACATGGTTTACCCCTTCACTGCGCCTGCGGCGATGCCGCGGACGAAAAGCCGGCCGGAAATGAAATAGACGATCAGGGGAACGGCGCCCGTCAGAAGCGTCGCGGCCATGTTGACATTGTACTCCTTCACGCCCTGGACGGAGTTGACGATATTGTTGAGCTGGACCGTCATCGGGTAGCTGTCTGGCCGGGTGAAGATCACCCCGAACAGGAAGTCGTTCCAGATCCCCGTGACCTGCAGGATCATCGCAACGACGAAGATCGGCAGAGCCATGGGCAGCATGATGCGGAAGTAGATCTGCCAGAACCCCGCGCCGTCGATGCGTGCCGCCTTGAACAGCTCCACCGGAAGCGATACGAAGTAGTTGCGAAAGAGCAGCGTCAGGATCGGCATGCCGAAGATTGTATGGACGATCACGAGACCGGTCAGCGTGCCGTAAACACCAAGTTCGCGCAACGCGATAACCACTGGATAGATCATCACCTGATAAGGGATGAAGGCCCCGATAATGAGGATCGAAAAGAACAGTTCAGATCCCTTGAAG
>DASYHX010000425.1:0-3065 GCA_035998065.1 Pseudorhizobium sp. | reverse complement strand
AGGCGATCCGCAACCTCCTGCCGCTTCAACCAGGTGATGTTCCGGACACTTTCTCGGACACGTCGGAACTCACCGCGGCGACGGGATATGCACCGTCAACCACCGTGCGCGAGGGGGTGGCGCGCTTCGTCGCCTGGTACCATCAATATCATGAGGGGACATGAAGGGAACGGGCCTTTGCATCCGGTAAGCGTGGCCCGGCGGCGGCTTGGGGATAACACGGGACATCCATGCTGCTTCAGCGGGTTGTTCAACCCATGAGCAGGAAACCCTTTGCGATCATCGGCAACCAGGCGTTTTCGCTCCTCAACTTCCGGTCGCCGCTCATCCGTGACATCATCTCGCGCGGCTATGATGTTTACGCCTTGGCTCCCGATTTTGACGTGGCGACGGAAGAGCAGGTGCGGCAGCTCGGAGCGGTGCCTGTCTCCATCTCGCTTTCACGCACGGGGCTCAATCCCCTAAGAGATTTGCTAGACGTCGTGAAACTCGCTCGGGTTCTCGCAAGGCTCCGGCCGGAGACGGTTCTCAGCTTCTCCATCAAGCCGGTGATCTACGGTACGCTCGCTGCTCGCTTCGCGGGTGTACCGCATCGATATGCGCTTATTGCAGGATTAGGCTATGCCTTCGGGGACAGCGCGCGCGCAACCTTCAAGGCTAAGCTCCTCCATTATCTGGCGCGGGGACTCTACAAGCTTTCCCTAAGCCAGGCCGAGCTGGTTTTCATGCAGAATCCGGACGACGCCGCTGATTTCGTCCGGATGGGAATTGTGGACGGAGGAAAAATACAAGAGGTCAACGGGACTGGTGTCGATCTGTCGACATGGCCTGTCCTTCCGCCGGTGGACCAGCCAATGACTTTTCTTCTGGCGGCACGACTGCTGGCTGAGAAGGGCATCGTGGAGTACGCCGAAGCCGCACGGATCGTTAAGGCGAAATTCCCCCAGACGCGCTTCATCCTGTTGGGAGGCTTGGATTCCAATCCCAACGGTGTTCGTCGGGCGGGAGTAGAACAGTGGGTTGCCGAGGGCATATTGGAATGGCCAGGCCATGTTGACGTACGACCCTGGCTGAAGCAAGCCAGCGTCTACGTCTTGCCTTCCTATTATCGCGAAGGGATTCCACGATCGATCCAAGAGGCACTGGCAAGCGGCCGCCCCGTAATAACGACGACCGCCCCGGGCTGTCGAGAAACGGTTGTCGAGGGGGGCAACGGGCTTCTCGTGCCCGTGCGGGACGTCGATGCCTTGGTGGGAGCGATGCTGACATTTGTTCAGCGACCAGAGCTTGTCCAATCCATGGGAAGGGCAAGTCGGATGTTGGCTGAGGAGAAATTTGATGTTCGCGAGATCAACCGGACCATGATTTCTTCGATGGGCCTGTGAAATCCGGCGCTTGTGTTATCGAAGCTCGAAGACGGTCAAGGCCTTCACTCCGATACCTGACAATGAAACTTTCTTTATTACCCCCTTGATATTCACCCGGTGACGCTGTGTCAGGTCCTCATCGACCGCCACAGCACCAGTGGATACGTGACTTCCCCCTTTTTCGAGCCCTGACATCACCTGATGTTAGCCGAAGGGTGATTCACAGGCACGGCGGGGGCCGTGGTAAGGCTGGTATGTGTTATCTGCAGGTCTGTAGGAGCGGTAGCGCTCGAAGCACCATGTGATGTGGGCGCTGTCGCCGTCGGTCTGTGGCTGATGGATCTGTGAGTTGGAAGCGATCGTCTCCTCACGGAGCAGATAGGGCGACTCGCATTGTTTCCGCGGCCCCTCATATGGCTGGTAGCTGTTGTCTTCTGCTCGGTAGGATCTGTAGCGGTCGCTGCACCACTGCGCGTGCTGCGTCCCCGCAAATTCCATTGAGCTTTCAGGCTCTATGGCGCCGGTGGCAGTCATGTCCACGCCCGGATCATTGTCATCCGTAGAGACCGTTGCGGTCAGGCGCTCCTTTTCCTGTACGCTTAGCTCAACCGCCATCGCCTGGAAGACGGGCGGTACGGGGGCGGCGGCGAGGCGCTCGAAATTCTGCTCCTGCGGGTCAACAGCTACCGGTTTATTTGTCCAAAGCGGGCGTTCATCCAAGTGTGCGAAGTGGTGGGGCTCCGGGTCCTGCATCATCCACGATGAGGCTGCGACGCCCCCAACGAAAAGGGCCACGGCCATGGCTACCCCGAGGATCAAGGACAAGAACGATTTCATCTGTCAGCTCCGCATTCTACCATTGTCGCAGAATGCATCGCGGTGCAGGCGGTTCCGCATTTTGCTGCAGGGGCCATGGCTTCGCCACAAGGACGCGGGCCGGGGAAGTGGGGTGTCAGCTCTTAGTTATCCAGGCGTTCTCCAGCAGCCAGCCTAAGAGCCACGCTTCAACCTTTTGCCGCCACTCGGCAGGCAGCTCGCCGGTCACTTCCGGCCTCGCTTCCCGAGTAAAGACGGATTGGCATAGCCGAGGCCACGGGACCTCGCTGCAACACCCTCATCCTGGTAACCCAGTAGCTCTTCAATAAAGTCTTCCAAGCTGCCAATTCCAAGCTAAATATTAGATGATTCTGATGTTTGGGGCCATGGCAGCGTACCTTCTTCCCTGCAAGAGCTTTAGCGGTGAGGGCGCCTCTAAGGTTTTTGCACAACGAGGGATCGGCGCGGCAGGCGGGGCGTTCTGTGAGATGATCTATTTTACCAGCGATACTCATTTCGGAGACAGGAGGGTCTTGCAGATCGATAGGCGGCCGTTCGCCACGACAGCCGAGCATGATGAAGCGCTGATCGGAAGGTGGAACGAAACAGTCTCTCCGGAAGACGAGGTTTGGCATCTGGGTGATGTGATGTCGGTCCGCAGTACGGTCGAGGCGGAGGTGCTCCTCTCACGGCTGAACGGGCGAAAGCACCTGGTCGTCGGCAACAACGACCCTGTCACCGTCAGCGCGGCATCAGGATGGGCAAGCGTGCAGCATTATGCGGAGCTGAAGCTCGGAGATCATTTTCTCGTCCTTTGCCACTACGCTTTTCGAACGTGGAACCAGATGGGCAAGAGGTCGATCAATCTTCATGGGCATTCCC
>DASYHX010000178.1:0-5009 GCA_035998065.1 Pseudorhizobium sp. | reverse complement strand
CCATCATCGATCCCGTGCTCGACTTCGACGAGAAGGCAGGTGCGACGGCGACGATCAATGCCGACGCCATCCTCGACTATGTCCGCACAAACGACCTAACGGTCGAGTGGATCCTCGACACCCATCCCCATGCCGACCACTTTTCTGCGGCTCAATACCTGAAGGAAAAGACCGGTGCCCGCACCGCCATCGGCGAGCGCGTCGTGGAGGTGCAGAAGCTGTGGAAGGGCGTCTACAACTGGCCAGAGCTTGCCACCGACGGCTCGCAATGGGACCAACTGTTCGCCCATGGCGAGACGTTCAAGGTTGGCTCCATCGACGCAAAGGTGATGTTCTCGCCGGGACATACGCTCGCCTCCATCACCTACGTGATCGGCGACGCGGCCTTCGTCCACGACACGCTGTTCATGCCGGATAGTGGCACGGCGCGTGCCGACTTCCCGGGCGGCGAAGCACGGGTGCTGTGGAAGTCGATACAGGACATCCTCGCGCTCCCGGACGAGACGCGGATCTTCACAGGCCATGATTATCAGCCGGACGGTCGCGCACCCCGGTGGGAAAGCACGGTGGCGGAGCAGAAGAAGTCGAACGAGCATCTGGCTGGCGTGACTGAGGAGCAGTTCGTGGCGCTCCGCACAAAGCGGGACAAGACGCTACCGATGCCGAAGCTCATCCTGCATGCCCTGCAGGTGAACATCCGCGGCGGGCGTCTGCCGGAGCCGGAAGCCAACGGCAAGCGCTACCTCAAGTTTCCGCTTGATGCATTACAGGGAGCAGCATGGGAATGAGCACAGACCTCAAAGCGATGTTGAAGGCGGGGCTTTCTCCAGTCGAGATGGCGAGCCGCGCCGAAGAGGTGGCAAACCTCCTGAAGACGCTGTCCCATCCGGCGCGTCTGATGATCGTCTGCACGCTGGTGGAGGGCGAGTATTCGGTCGGTGAGCTTGAAGAGAAGCTCGATCTCCATCAGCCGCATCTGTCGCAGCACCTGACGGTGCTACGCGGCTCCGGCATCGTCGCAACACGGCGAGAGGGCAAGCAGATCTTCTATTCGCTGACGGAAGAAAAGGCCGCCGAACTGGTCGCCGCCCTCTATGACATCTTCTGCGTGAAGGAAGAAAGATGATCGAATATATCCCATCACTAGCCGGTGGCATGCTGATCGGCCTGTCGGCGGTCATGCTGCTGCTCCTCAACGGGCGGATTGCCGGGATCAGCGGCATCGTTGGGCGTCTTGCCCAAGGCGTTGGATGGACCATCAACCTCGCCTTCGTGCTTGGCCTGCTGCTCGGGCCGCTTGTCTACCTCCTCGTCTTCGGCGGATGGCCAACGGTGGAGATCACCGCCGGGTGGCCGCTAATCATCGTCGCCGGGCTTCTCGTCGGATTCGGCTCGCGCATGGGCTCCGGCTGCACCAGCGGGCACGGTGTGCTTGGGCTTGCCCGCCTTTCTCCGCGCTCCATGGCGGCAGTGGCTACCTTCCTGACGGCTGGCGCGTTCGCCGTCGCAGTTCTGCGAGGTTTCGGGCTATGAACAGAAACACCTATCAGTTCGGAGCGGCTCTCGCCTCTGGTATCCTCTTCGGTTTTGGCCTGTCCCTCTCTGGCATGCTAAACCCGGTCCGCGTCCAGGGCTTCCTCGATGTCTTCGGCGCATGGGATCCAAGCCTTGCCTTCGTCCTTGGCGGTGCCGTCGTCGTCGCTTTCATCGGCGTTCAGGTGATGAAGCGGATGCGCCATCCGGCCTTCGACGACAGCTTCCATGTGCCGGCGAACCGCAGAATAGATACCCCGCTGATCATTGGATCGGCCATGTTCGGTCTCGGCTGGGGGATCGGCGGCTTCTGTCCCGGCCCGGCGGTCGCGTCCTTACCGATGGGCATTCCGCAGACAGTCCTGTTCGTTGTCGCCATGCTAGCCGGAATGAGCTTGCATGACAGGGTGTGGAGCAGACGGACATGAGCACCTCCATTCTTGCGACAGTTGGCTCCGGCGGGATCGTCGGTTTCATGCTCGGTCTGCTCGGCGGCGGCGGCTCCATCCTGGCGACGCCGCTCCTCCTCTACGTGGTCGGCGTAACCCAGCCGCATGTCGCAATCGGAACCGGCGCTCTTGCGGTCTCGGTGAACGCCTTCGCGAACTTCGCCAGCCACGCGATCAAGGGCCACGTCTGGTGGCGGTGTGCGGCGGTCTTTTCCACGCTCGGTGTCGTGGGCGCGCTTGCAGGCTCCAGTCTCGGCAAGGCCATGGATGGCGACAGGCTGATCTTCCTGTTTGGCATCCTGATGGTCGTCGTCGGCGTGCTGATGCTGAAGCCCAGGAAGTCGGCGTCGGGCGAATGCCGCCCGGTCGACCTCAGGATGTGCCTGTTCACAGCGGCCGTCGCGCTCGCCGCGGGCGCGGCATCCGGCTTCTTCGGCATCGGTGGGGGCTTCCTGATCGTTCCAGGCCTGATGCTGGCGACGGGCATGCCGATGATCAACGCTATTGGCACCTCGCTCCTCTCGGTCGGCGCGTTCGGCCTCGCCACCGCCCTAAACTATGCCGCCTCCGGCTTGGTCGACTGGTGGCTTGCCGTGGAGTTCATCGGCGGCGGCATCCTCGGCGGCGTCATTGGCATGCTGCTGGCCACGCGCCTCAGCGCCTATAAGAACATTCTCAACCGCCTGTTCGCGGCCCTCGTACTCGTGGTAGCGGCCTACATCCTTTATCGGAACTGGGGGATTTCGTGGACCCGCTGAGGGCCGGTAATTGTCCGTCTCTTGTCGGTCCTTCGACTGGTGCTGGGTGCACCTCCTGATGCCCCTTGCACCATACATCTGCCTCTTCAAGCCCGTAAGTCTGCTGTAAGGCTAGTCGGCCACCATCTAAAGTGCTCAAGCTGACGCAGCTCTGGGTATCTGAGCAGGATCAAAGAAGGGAACAGAGCCTCATGATGCAAAGCCCTCCGGCGCTGACCGTAAGCAGTCTGTCTGCCCGCTACGGTGACAGGCAGGTTCTGCATGATGTCGATCTTTCCATCGCGCCTGGAGAGATATTCGGATTGCTCGGACCCAACGGCGCTGGAAAGACAAGCCTTGTTCGAGCAATCTGCGGACGGTTACGACCGACGGCGGGCAGTGTGGCGATTGCAGGCAAACGCGAAGGCAGGAATGCCTCACGATCAATTGGTCTCGTGCCGCAGGACGTTGCGCTTTATCCAAGCTTGACCGTCCGCGAGAACCTGGAGGTCTTCGGGCGATTGTCTGGCCTAACCAGGAAGGCAACTGGCCTTGCAGTTGAAGAAGCATGCGAAGCCGCCAATCTCACGCCACGCATGGAAGAACGCGTGGAGCTGCTGTCTGGCGGCTGGAAGCGACGGGTGAATATAGTTGCAGCAATCCTGCACCGACCCGCCTTGCTTATTCTGGACGAACCAACTGTCGGCGTGGATATCAATGCACGCGACGGGCTGCATCGCCTCATCCAGGCGCTTAGGGAGCGTGGCATGGGCATCCTCTTGATCACTCACGATCTCCATCAAGCAGAACTGCTGTGCGCCAAAGTCGGCTTCTTGCTCAACGGCACGATTGCGCAGCAAGGACGCCCGCGGGCGCTGCTGGACCAGACGTTCGCAGGGCAAGGCGAATTTATCGTCGAATTTGCGGAGCTACTTTCGGCTGAGCAGGCAGTGAGGTTGCAGCAGGTGGGCTTCGTTGCGGACAACAGTGGGCTGAGCTGGCAAATGGTCGGCGACCGCTCGCTCGGCGCGCTTGCAGCGGATCTCGAGCGGGCGGGAATCAGGCCCCGGGAGATGCGTTTCCGGCAACCCGGCCTCGACAGTCTCTTCCTGCGGCTGTTGCGTCATTCGGGTGCACCTGAGCCAGAGGCTGCAGCATGATTCCTGCAATGCTTCGGGTTATGGTTCTGAGCCTTCTCCGCGACCGCGGTGCTCTAGTTCTAGCCTTCGTGCTGCCGCCTGCGATTTTCGTGATCTTTGCCGCCATTTTTGCGGCAACCGCGAATGATGAACTGCCGCTAAAAGTGGCCTTTGGCAAGGCCGAAACCGGCGCCACTTTCGATCGCTTAGAATCGGCCTTGCGCGACACACCCTCCTTGCGCATCCTCGCTTCAACGGCCAGCGAGCAACCGGTGGTCAGCCGTCAGGTGGAGAGCGGACTTGCCGATGTCGGGCTCTTCATCAGGGGCGATTTGACCAACGCCCAAGGGACGCCGATCGTGGTTCTTGTGGATCCCGCCAAGCCGCTGGCCGCAGCAATTCTGTCCGGACAGGTCCAAAAACTGGTCGCCCGCGAACTACCTGATGTGGCGCTTTCCAGAACCGTGCCGACGATCGAAACGCTGATCGGGGGCTTCACGCCGGAGCAGTCGGCACGTCTGGCAGCGACGATGGAAGAGTTCGAACACGCAACACAGAGCCAGGCTTCGCGCGAACCGCCAGGCTTGTTGGACACAGCTCTGGTCGGCCCGCGGCAAAGCGCCAACGCTGCGGTCACATATTACGCCGGCGCTGTTGCGATCCTCTTCTTGTTGTTTTCGGCGATGCAAAGTGCCGCCACGCTTATCGACGAGCGCCGCTCGGGCATTCTGGATCGAATTGCCGTTGTGCCGGCCGGAACAGATATGGTCGTCTATGGGAAGTTCTTATTTCTGGTCGCTCAAGGCGTCATCCAAGTGGGGTTGATCTTCGCTGCGGCAATAATCGTCCACGACGTCAATGTAGGCAGTCACCTGGGGCCGTGGCTGCTCATCACGCTTGCAGCTGCGATGGCGGCTTCCGGATTGGCATTGGCTGTTGCAACGACCTGTACGACCAAGCAGCAGGCTCAAACCATCTCGACCTTCATCGTGCTTGTTTGTTCAGCTGTCGGCGGCTCGATGGTGCCGCGTTTCATGATGCCTCCATGGTTGCAGGAGGTTGGACGGTTCACGCCCAATACTTGGGCGATCGAAGCCTATCATGGGGTTCTGTGGCGGGGGGAAGCTTTGTCAGAACTGCTGCCGGAACTA
>DASYHX010000404.1:0-10642 GCA_035998065.1 Pseudorhizobium sp. | reverse complement strand
TTTCCCACGACCTGCGCGCGCCGCTCGTCAACATTATGGGCTTTACCAGCGAGCTCGATGCGACGCTCGCTGCGGTAAAGGCTTATGTGCTGGCGGATGGAGACGTGCTGACAGAGGACCAGATCCGCGAGGCCCGCCTTGCGGTTGAGGAGGATCTGCCGGAGGCGATCGGCTTCATCCGCTCCTCAACGAAGAAGATGGATGGCCTGATCAACGCGATCCTGAAGATTTCGCGCGATGGACGTCGGGAGCTCAAGCCGGAGAGCATCAACCTTTCCGAGCTTCTGGAGAACACTGCGGCAAGCATCTATCACCAGGTAGACGAGGCTGGCGGTGAGATCCGCATCGCCGTCGGCGGCGCGCGCGGGATGGTTTCGGACCGATTCTCGCTCGAACAGATCTTTGGCAATCTTTTCGATAATGCCGTCAAGTACCGGCACCCCGACCGGCCGCTGCATCTAGCCGTGCGTGCAATGCCCGCCAAGCGCAATGGCGTGCGGATCGAGGTCGAAGACAACGGTCGCGGCATCGCGCCGGAGGATCACGAACGCGTCTTTGAACTTTTCCGCAGATCAGGGGTGCAAGACAGGGCGGGAGAGGGTATAGGCCTCGCCCATGTCCGATCGTTAGTCAGAAATTTAGGTGGCGAGATTACCGTGACGTCAACCTTGGGGGGCGGGTCCACTTTCATCATCCGTCTGCCATCGGACTTGTCCCAGTTTGTCAGGAGTAGCGGGTCATGAAAGCTGCAGCAAAAGAAGTCACCATCGTCATGGTTGAAGACGATGAGGGGCACGCGCGTCTCATCGAGAAGAACGTCCGGCGCGCCGGCGTCAACAACGAGATCGTGCCGTTCACCGACGGCAATTCCGCGCTTGACTTCATTCTCGGCAGCGACCGCACGGGCGCCAGCACCCAAGACCGCCACCTGTTGATCCTTCTCGATCTCAACCTGCCGGACATGTCGGGCATTGACATCCTCGAAAAGGTGAAGTCCAACCCACATGCGAAGCGCCTGCCGGTTGTCATCCTGACCACCACGGACGATGAGCGGGAAATCCAGCGTTGCTACGACCTTGGCGCGAACGTCTACATCACGAAGCCTGTCGATTATGACAGCTTCGCCAACGCCATCCGTCAGCTCGGTCTGTTTTTCTCTGTGATGCAAGTGCCGGGGCAATAACGGAAGCTGATGCCGCAAACCGTTCTTTATGTCGACGACGATCTCGCGCTGGCACGTCTGGCGCAGAGGCATCTGGGTCGTGCCGGCTATGATGTCGTTCATGCCGCGGATTCGGCATCGGCATTGGCTGCGTTGGCAGAGGGAAGCTTCGGCGCCATCGTGCTCGATCATTACCTGCGCGCTGAAACCGGTCTACAGATCCTGTCCATGCTCAAGGAGCGTGAGATCGTCCTGCCGGTCATCTACGTCACCGGCTCGAGCGAAGCGACGATCGCGATCGAAGCGTTGAAGAACGGTGCCTCCGACTATGTCATCAAGACGGTCGGTGAGGAGTTCTGGCCCCTGATGGAAAGCGCGTTGCGGCAGGCGCTTGCCAATGCGGAACTGCGCAAGGCGAAGGAAAAGGCTGATCAGGAGATTCGCCTAGGCAAAGAGCGGGCGGAAGTCCTGCTGGCCGAAGTCAATCACCGCGTCGCCAACAGCCTTGCACTCGTTGCTGCTCTCATTCGTCTGCAGGTGTCGAACAGCAAGAGCGAGGACGTGAAGGAGGCGCTGACGGAAACACAGGCGCGCATCACGGCGATCGCCGGCATGCATCGCAGCCTCTACACGTCGGACGACGTCCGGCACGTGGAGATGGACAAATACCTTGGGACGCTCGTCAAGGAAGTCCAGAACTCCGTCAACATGGAACAGCAGGGGCCGAGCATCCAGCTCAAGGCGGATCCGCTTTCTCTGTCATCCGACCGGGCCGTCTCCGTCGGCATGATCGTTACCGAACTTCTGACCAACGCCATCAAATATGCTTATCCCGAGGGTGGCGAGGGGGACGTCCGTGTCGCCTTTACGGCACAGTCTCCGGAGCAGGCTCTCCTGGTCGTCGAGGATGACGGCATCGGCTGGAGGGAAGGGGATACGCCACAGGGGACGGGTCTCGGCAGCCGTATCGTCAAGTCGATGGCAGCGACGCTTGGGTCAACCGTTGAATACAAGTCACTGTCAAAGGGGACGCGGGCGGAGTTGATCCTGACCCTTCAGACGTAGCACGCCGAAGGCCCGGGGCCATTGCAATGGCCATGACGAACCCTATTATCTTCGTTGCAGATGCTGGTTCTTGTGCAAGAGCCTGAAGGCAAGAATCATCACCACTCAGGACGAGTCGTCATGTGACCTTTGATCAGTTCCGCGACGCGGAATTTCGTGCACATCTTTTGTCCCAACCGAGAGTTTTTCTTGTTCACCGAAATCCTGATCGTCGTGGCGCTCACCGTCCTGAACGGGCTGCTTGCCATGTCGGAACTCGCCGTCGTGTCTGCCCGTCCGGTCAGGCTCAAAATCCTGGCGGAGCAGGGAAGCCGGGGGGCACGCCAGGCGCTCAAGCTCGCTGATGATCCCGGCCGTTTCCTGTCATCGGTCCAGATCGGCATTACGTTGGTCGGCATCCTTTCAGGGGCTTTCTCCGGTGCAACCCTGGGTGCCCGCTTTTCCGGTTGGCTGGAACTGCAAGGACTGCCAGACAACTGGTCCGACGCACTTGGCGTCGGCACGGTGGTGGTTGCCATTACCTATCTTTCGCTCATCGTGGGTGAACTGGTGCCAAAGCAGATTGCTCTGCGGGCCCCGGAGGCGGTTGCCGCCCGCGTAGCGCCGGCCATGACATGGGTTGCTCGTGTTGGCGCTCCGCTCGTCTGGCTTCTGGATGTATCAGGCCGGCTGGTGCTCAAGGTTCTCGGCCAGAGTGGCGAGACGGGCGAACGGGTCACCGACGAGGAAATTCGGACGGTTCTTGCTGAGGCGCACAATGCCGGTGTGATCGAGACCGAAGAGTCTGCCATGATCTCCGGCGTCATGCGCCTCGCCGACCGCACGGCGCGTGGGCTGATGACGCCACGGCGAGACGTTGAGGTGGTCGATATCGAGGACGAGCTCGTCGAGATCAGGGAGCAACTTCGCACCACCCAGCGCTCGCGCCTTCCCGTTCGCAACGGCAGCTCGGACGAGATCCTAGGCGTCCTCTTCGTCAAGGATGCTTTCGAACTCATCGCGTCGGGCAAGGGTCCGGGGGTTCGCGACCTGATGCGCGAGGCGCCCGTAGTCTCCGACCTGACCGGAGCCCTCGACGTCATCCAGGCGCTGCGACGCACGGCTGCGCACATGGTGCTGGTCTACGACGAGTATGGACACTTCGAGGGGATCATAACCTCCGGCGATGTGCTGGAAGCGATTACCGGCGTGTTCCAGGAAGATGAGACGGACGAACCGGCCATTGTCGCGCGTGACGACGGGTCATTCCTGGTTGCCGGCTGGATGCCGATTGACGAGTTCACCCATGAGATGGGCCTGAGGATCGACGAGGATCCCGACTATGAAACGGTAGCGGGTTTCGTGTTGGACGAGATCAAGAGGCTGCCGGAGCTGGGCGAGAGGTTTGAGCGACAGGGCTGGCTCTTCGAGGTCGTCGACCTCGACGGGCGACGTATCGACAAGCTGCTCGTGCGTCGGGTAGAGGAGACGCCGGTCTGATGGCGGAAGCTTCTACACGAAAGGCAGAGCTCCGTGCAGGGAGGCTCACGGCTCGTGACGCCATCTCCGTTACGGAGAGGATCGAGAAGAGCCTGCAACTTGCACATCATGGCCTCGCCGGGATCGAAGCCGTTTCCGGCAGGACGGTGTCCGGCTTTCTGCCGATCCGTTCCGAGGTCGATCTGCGGCCGCTTCTTGCTGGCCTGCGCGGACGCGGCGCACGGATCTGCGTGCCCGTGATTCTGGACAAGGAGCGGATCGTGTTTCGGGAGCTGGTTCCGGGCGCGCCGCTTGTAGATTGCGGCTTTGGGACTTCAGCGCCAGGGCCGGAGGCTCAGGTGCTCGATCCCGACATCATGCTGATACCGCTTGCCGCATTTGACGGGAACGGCCATCGGATCGGTTATGGCGGCGGCTACTATGACCGCGCCATCGCCCGTCTTCACCAGCAAGGTCTCAGCCCGAATCTGATCGGGATTGCCTTCGATTGCCAGGAAGTGGCATCAGTGCCCGCAGAGCCCCATGACGTCCAGCTGCAAGCCGTGCTGACCGAAAGCGGGCTGCGAACATTCAAGAAGCAGATTGGATAGGAATGCGACTTCTTTTTCTTGGCGACATGGTGGGCAAGACGGGCCGCACGGCCGTATGGGAACGGCTGCCGGGCCTCGTGTCGGACCTCAAGCTCGACTTCGTCATCGTCAACGGTGAGAACGCGGCCGGCGGCTTCGGGATCACCGAAGACATCTTCCTCGAAACGATCAACGCCGGTGCCGATGTGGTGACCACAGGCAATCATGTCTGGGACCAGAAGGACGCCGTCGTCTTCGCCGGCCGGCATGAGCAGTTCCTGAGGCCGGCCAATTATCCTGCCGGGACACCTGGGCGCGGCTCCAGCATTTATTACGCCCGCAACGGCGCCCGCGTCCTTGTCGCCAACGTGATGGGCAGGGTGTTCATGCACCCGGAGCTCGACGACCCGTTCAAGACTGCCGAGGCGATCCTTGCCGCCTGCCCTTTAAAGGAACAGGCGGATGCGATCGTGTTCGACTTCCATGCGGAAGCGACCAGTGAGAAACAGTGCTTTGGCCACTTTGTCGACGGCCGCGCCAGCCTTGTCGTCGGCACCCACACCCACGTTCCAACCGCCGACTGCCAGATCCTCAACGGCGGCACCGGCTATATGTCTGATGCGGGCATGTGCGGCGACTATGATTCCTCGCTCGGCATGGACAAGGAAGAGCCCCTGAACCGGTTCATTTCCAAGATGCCGAAGGGGCGGTTCGAGTCTGCGACTGGACCCGCCACGATCTGCGGGTTGGGGATCGAGATTTCCGACTCGACGGGGCTTGCGGAGAAGATTGCGCCGCTGCGTATCGGTCCGCGTCTGCAAGAGACTGTGCCTGCATTCTGGTCGTGAGCCCGACGCGGCGAATGACAGAATTGTGAGACGGGGGAGGCAGGAAGCTGCTGGACCGTCTCCTTGCCTTGCCGCATCCTGAGGCCACCACCGGTCAGGGAGTGGCATGATGCTGCGGACTGTCGTCTTCTTTCTCTTCTGCCTTTCCGTCTCAGCCGTACAGGTGCGGGCGCAGGACGCGCCAATGGCCGTCAGCCAGTGCCAGGCCATTGCGCAGTCGCTGCCGCAAACGCGCTTTGCCCAATACACGCCCGAGAGCTTCTTGCCGGTTATCCTGGCCCAGAGCGACGCGACGGAAGGGCTGTCTGCGCGCGAGGAGGTCAGGATCACCTTTGTCGGGCACTCGACCTACTTCATTGAAACGCCTGGCGGGGTCGGCATCGCCACCGACTATAGTGGAGTGTACAGGCCCTCGCGCCTTCCCGATGTCGTGACGATGAACAAGGCGCATTCGACCCACTTTACGCTGAACCCGGACTCGGGGATTGGGCAGGTCCTGCAGGGATGGAGTGATGTGCCGGGCGAAAAGATCCAGCACAACGTCGTGGTCGGCGACGCCTATATCCGAAATGTAGCGACGGATATCCGCTCCTGGGGCGGTGGTCTTGAAGAAAATGGCAACTCCATCTTCATCTTCGAAATCGCCGGGCTTTGCATCGGCCATTTGGGGCATCTGCACCACGAACTGACAGAGGGCCATTACACGGAGATCGGCCGGCTCGACATCCTCATGGTGCCGGTGGATGGGGGGCTGACGCTCGGAGCCGACAGCATGAGCCGCGTGGTCGATCGGCTCCGGTCATCCATGATCCTGCCGATGCACAGGCCGGGAGGGCTAGACCGGTTCATAGGCATGCTGAGCGGTAAATTCGACGTTGCCTACGCGCGCGAACCGACGATCGTGGTTTCGATGCGCAGCCTTCCGAAGCGGCCGACCATTCTCGTGCCGCAGGGGATGTGAAAGCTGCACCTTGCAATCGGCTTTTGAAAACGAAACAGCGCGCCCGGCTTGAACCGCCGCGGCTTCGAACCTATAACCGCCGCCATTCCACCAGATAGACGTGATTAGGGGTGCCATGGCTGGCCATTCACAGTTCAAAAACATCATGCACCGCAAGGGTCGCCAGGACGCGATCCGGTCGAAGATGTTCTCCAAGCTCGCACGCGAGATTACCGTTGCCGCGAAATCGGGGCTGCCTGACCCGACCGCAAACTCGGCGCTACGGCTGGCGATCCAGAACGCCAAGGCGCAGTCCATGCCCAAGGACAATATCGACCGGGCGATCAAGAAGGCTTCGGGTGCCGATGCGGAGAACTATGATGCCGTGCGCTACGAAGGCTACGGCCCGGGCGGGGTCGCCGTGATCGTGGAAGCGTTGACGGATAACCGCAACCGCACGGCATCCTCTGTGCGTTCGACCTTTACCAAGGCAGGTGGCGCCTTGGGCGAAACAGGTTCGGTCTCCTTCTCTTTCGACCATCTCGGTGAGATCACCTACAAGCTCTCTGCCGGCGACGCGGACACCGTCATGGAAGCGGCGATCGAGGCCGGTGCCGATGACGTCGTCACAGACGAAGAGGGACACACGATTACCTGCGCTTTCGAAAGCCTGGGCGAAGTGACGAAGGCGCTGGAAGCGAGCCTCGGTGAGGCCGAGACTGTCAAGACCATCTGGAAGCCGCAGAACACCGTCCCGGTCGACGAGGAAAAGGCGCAGTCGCTGATGAAGCTCATCGACACGCTGGAAGACGACGACGACGTCCAGACCGTTTATTCGAACTTCGAGGTTTCCGACGAAGTCATGGCCAAGCTCTCGGCTTAATCACCAGATGGAGAAGGCGCTAATGCGCCTTCTCCATGATCGGCAGGCCGGCGAACAATTCAACCGACCGCAGCCGAGCACCGATGTCGTGGATCGGCATCGAGACAATCAGTTCGTCTGCACCCGTTTCCTGAAGAAACTGCGAGAGCTGTGCCTCGATTCTTGCGGGAGATCCGACGGCTGCAAAGCGGAGCGTATGCTCGACGCTCATCCGCTCCATGTCCGTCCACAGACCGTCCATTGTTTCCACCGGGCGTGGGAACTGCGACCGGATGTTCTTCCGCAGGTTGACGAACTGCTGCTGCGATGACGTGAACAACCGCGCGGCTTCCTCGTCCGTATCGGCGGCGACGCCCATGACGCCGACCATCACGTAAGGCTTGTCCAGCGCCTCAGACGGTTGGAAGCGCTCGCGGTAGATCGCAATTGCATCCATCAGCATATCGGGTGCGAAATGCGATGCAAATGCATAGGGCAGGCCAAGTGCTGCGGCGAGATGGGCGCTGTAGATACTCGATCCCAGAAGCCAGAGCGGGACGTGCGAGTTAGCTCCCGGTACGGCCAGGATAGGCTGGTCCTCCGTCGGTTCCCCCAGCAGCCGTTGCAGTTCGACAATGTCGTGCGGGAAATTCTCGGCTCCCGCTTCCAGGTTGCGGCGAAGAGCGCGCGCCGTTCGCATGTCGGTCCCCGGCGCACGGCCGAGGCCGAGATCGATGCGGCCGGGGAAGAGGGCAGCGAGCGTTCCGAACTGCTCGGCGATCACCAGTGGCGAATGATTGGGTAGCATGACGCCGCCGGAGCCGACGCGGATGCGCCGGGTGGCCGCAGCGACATGGCCGATGACAATAGAGGTTGCCGCACTTGCGATGCCTGGCATGCCGTGGTGTTCGGCAAGCCAGAGGCGCTGGTAACCGCAGTCCTCCGCCTTCATCGCCATGAGGCGGGATTGTTCCAGCGCATCGCTGACGGTCAGTCCCTCAGGGACGGGCGAAAGGTCAAGAATGGAAAAGGGTATCATTACTAAGTCCTGGGAGAGGAGTGTCCCACTCATGTAGGTATTCCAGCCGCGGATGCGAGGCTGGACTACCCGAAGAGCGGACGCACCTCTTCATCCTCGCCTAGGACTTCACCAGTCGAAGATGCGACCGCGGGCTCGAACCTGGAGCCGGATCAACTGGCGGCGTCACTACACGGACCGGCATGTATCGGCTCGCCTGACGCTCGATCTCCGCGATCGCGCGATCGATGTTGCTGAGTTGCATCTCGGGAGAGGGTTGGGCGTCGTCCAGCGGCCGGTTCCCTCGAGCCAATTCTGCCAGTCCGGCTCGAAGGTCCTCTGTAGCAACGGCGTGCTGGCGCGCCTCCCGTCCGAGGGAGCTCAACTGGGTGTCCAAAGCCTCCGTATAGAGATCCAGGGCGTCGAACTCCCGGACGGTTTGCCCACTTGCTGTCGCCGCGGCATTGGCGTGCTTTACCGCACTTTCGCTGGCCTCCGCTAAAGCCTCGATCGTGGAACTGACCTTGCGTGTCAGCGCGTGCAGGTTCTTGGCCGCACCCAGAGCCTCTTCACCTTCGACGCCCGTATGAGCGGCATTGATGCCGCCGTTTAAGGCGAGGAGAGAGGCTTCCCGCAGCATTGCCCGAACCTCGTCCGTCAGGCTCTTGAGTTGCGCCAGCGATTGGCAGGTGCGCTCGCTCTGCTCTGCGGATTGCGCGGCTGTCTCTTTGGGGCGGCGCATGTCGACGCGAGCATTGTACAGAATGCTCTGGATGTGTTCGACATGAGCAGACTGACGGCGGGCCGTGTCGGCGGCGCTGCTTGTTTCGGCAACCTTGCCGGCAAGTGCCGTCTGACGGCACACTTCTTCTTCGGTCTTCCGCTTCAGGCTTTGATGTAGCTCGTCTGCCTCCAGCCGAACCCCTCGGGACCGTGCAATGATGGTATCCAAGGTGGCGCCGACCGATGCAAGCCCGCGATTGAAGTCCTTGCGCAGCCCGTCATAGCCGCGCGGCAAAGGGTGTTGGATCTGCTGCTGAACGTCGCCCATGGCCAGCCGGCGCAAGCTGCCGTCGAAAGTATCCACGACGGTCCGAAGTTCCAGCAACTCACTCTCGAGCTTATCTCGATCCTGCATAACGGTCTCCTCATGATTCCGGATGCCATTTGTCTGGACGGGCAACGCACGGACTGGAAGGCCGTTGCGGCCAAACCTGCCGTTTTGCACGCTTGTTGGCGGACATGGTTAACAGTGATCAACGTCGTCATGCTCCGTTGTTTCTCATTTGTTCACTTCCTCGTGGCACAGAGCATTGGCAAGGGATAGGCTGGCGCAATGACTGACACGATTCGCATCATCGGTATCGACCCGGGTCTGCGCCGCACCGGCTGGGGCATCATCGAGACGCACGGCAATAGCCTTCGCTTTGTAGCTTCCGGAACGGTGACATCCGACGGAGATCTCGATCTTGCGTCACGTCTATGCCAGCTCCATGATGGCCTCGCCGAGGTGGTACATTCCCACCAGCCAGACGAGGCGGCGGTGGAGCAGACTTTCGTGAACAAGGATGCCGTTGCTACGCTGAAGCTCGGGCAGGCGCGCGGGGTGGTCATGCTGGTGCCGGCGCGGGCTGGGCTGCAGGTTGCGGAATATGCGCCAAACGCCGTGAAGAAGGCCGTCATCGGCGTCGGCCATGGCGACAAGAAGCAGATCCACATGATGCTGAAGATCCTGATGCCGAAGGCGACCTTTGTCGGCAACGACGCGGCAGATGCCTTGGCAATCGCTATTTGCCATGCGCACAACCGTGGCGGCGAGCGGATGCGGAAGATGCTGGAGTCGGCATAGTTCGTTCTTGACTTGTTCCGCGGGTTGGAATAAGTATTACAGGTCAGGAGTAGGATCATGCGCGTAACATCCAAAGGTCAGGTTACCATCCCGCGCGACCTGCGCGAGCTGGCGGGCATCGAACCCAACTCGGAGGTGGTCTTTACCATCGAGGACGGGAAACTGATCGTCGCGCCGAAGAACGATGGGTCTCGCCAGCAGGAGCGGCAGCGTCTGGACGGCTTCATGGCGACCCTGAAGTGCCTGGAGGGAACCGGCGACCCGGCGATTGACGCCGAGACTTTGATGGGCATGACGCGGGATCGCTGAGATGGCCGTGCTGGTCGATACCAATGTGCTAGTCGATATCGCCGTAAGGGACCCTGTCTGGCTCGAATGGTCGCGCCGTGCCCTGTCCAAGCTCGCCGGCCGTGTTCCGCTGACGATCAACCCGATCATCTACGCTGAATTTTCGGTCCGATACGACAACATCGACGAGGTTGATGCACTGCTGCCTTCGGACGAGTTTCGGCGCGAAAGCCTGCCTTGGGCGGCGGCGTTTGCGGCCGGTGCTGCATTCCGCATTTACCGGCAGGCGGGGGGCGGACGAGAGCGCGTGCTGCCGGACTTCTTGATCGGAGCGCATGCGTTGATCCGCGGGCATTCCATCCTCACGCGCGATCCGAAGGGGTACCGTGCTTATTTCCCAGAGGTTGACCTAATTACCCCCGAAACCCATCCCTGACGGACATCCCATGATCGGCAAGCTCAAAGGCACCATAGACGAGATCGGCGATGACTACGTGCTCGTCGATGTGCACGGCGTCTGCTACGAGGCCTTCTGTTCTGCGCGGACGCTGTCGCGCATGGG
>DASYHX010000395.1:0-12954 GCA_035998065.1 Pseudorhizobium sp. | reverse complement strand
GACAATGCCGGTCGGCATTGCTTATGCGATCTGGAGCGGCCTGGGGATTGTGTTGATCTCGGCGGTCGGATTCTTTGTCCTCGGCCAGAGGCTAGACCTCCCTGCCCTCATTGGGATCGGGCTGATCATTGCCGGGGTCGTGGTGGTGAATGTGTTCTCTTCTTCGGTGAGCCACTAAAAAAGCCCCGGCACGTTTCCGCGCCGGGGCTCTTATATTCTTCGACATGCACGCGATCAGCTGTCCAGGAAGCTCCGGAGCTTCCGGGAGCGGCTCGGATGCTTCAGCTTGCGCAGTGCCTTCGCCTCGATCTGGCGGATACGCTCGCGCGTCACCGAGAACTGCTGGCCGACTTCTTCAAGCGTGTGGTCGGTATTCATGCCGATGCCGAAGCGCATGCGCAGCACGCGCTCTTCGCGCGGCGTGAGCGAAGCGAGGACACGGGTCGTCGTTTCGCGCAGGTTCGCCTGGATGGCTGCATCGATCGGCAGAAGCGCATTCTTGTCCTCGATGAAATCGCCGAGGTGGCTGTCTTCTTCGTCACCCACAGGCGTTTCGAGCGAGATCGGCTCCTTTGCGATCTTCAGGACCTTGCGGACCTTTTCGAGCGGCATGGCGAGCTTCTCGGCCAGTTCTTCCGGCGTCGGCTCGCGGCCGATCTCGTGCAGCATCTGGCGCGATGTCCGGACGATCTTGTTGATCGTCTCGATCATGTGCACCGGAATGCGGATCGTGCGTGCCTGATCGGCGATCGAGCGGGTGATCGCCTGACGGATCCACCAGGTCGCATAGGTCGAGAACTTGTAGCCGCGGCGGTACTCGAACTTGTCGACCGCCTTCATCAGGCCGATATTGCCTTCCTGGATGAGATCCAGGAACTGCAGGCCGCGGTTCGTGTACTTCTTGGCGATCGAGATCACGAGGCGCAGGTTGGCCTCGACCATTTCCTTCTTGGCGATGCGCGCTTCGCGCTCGCCCTTCTGGACCATCGAGACGATGCGGCGGAACTCGGCAATTGAAATGCCGGTCTCGGTCGCAAGGTTCTGGATCTCCTGGCGGATGTCGCGGATCGTCTGGTTCTCTTCCCGGGCAAAGTCCTTCCAGCCACGAGCGGACAGGTTGGAGATCGACTTCATCCAGTTCGGATCGAGTTCGGCACCCTGGTATTGCTCCAGGAAGGAGTCGCGCTTTACACCGTAGGATTCGGCCAGCCGAAGCAGACGACCTTCGTTCTGCATCAGTCGCTTGGAGATATCGTAGAGCTGCTCAACGAGGCTCTCGATGCGGTTTTGGTTCAGCGACAGCGACTTTACGGCCGTAATCAGCTGGTCCTTGAGCTCCTTGTAACGGCGCTCTTGGCCCGACGACAGGGTGCCGGTGCAGGAGAGACGTGCCTCGACCTGCTGGTCCTGAAGCTTGCGCAGCTTCTTGTAGGTGTCCGCGATCGTGTCGAGAGTCTCCATGACCTGCGGGCGAAGTTCAGCTTCCATGGCAGCAAGAGACAAGCTCGACTCGTCGTCGTCTTCCTCTTCTTCCTCGGGAGGCAGGCCTTCGCCGCCAACGGCCGTAACGTCGTCATCGTTGGCCGCGACCCGCATCTTGCGAGCCTTCTCCTTTTCCTCGGCAGCCTTGCGATCCGCTTCAATCTTCTCTGGGCTCTGGAACTGCGGCGCAGCCTTGGCCTCGGGACCGGAGTAAGTGGTTTCGAGATCAATGATCTCGCGCAGAAGCGTCGTGCCTTCGTTGAGTTCGTCGCGCCAGATGATCAGCGCCTGGAAGGTCAGCGGGCTTTCGCAGAGACCAGCAATCATTGTCTCGCGGCCGGCTTCGATACGCTTTGCGATCGCGATCTCGCCCTCGCGCGACAGAAGCTCTACCGAACCCATCTCGCGCAGGTACATTCGCACCGGATCATCGGTACGATCCGTAGGCTCTTTCTTCTTGGCAGTGGCCAAAGCGGTACCAGAGCTTGGAGCAATCTCACCGCCCTCGCCCTCGCTCTCGCCATCGTCCGAGCTGTCGTCGTCGTTGGAGGCTTCATCGGCCTCCTCGTCCTCTACGACGTTGATACCCATATCCGAGAGCATCGACATCGTGTCCTCGATCTGCTCCGAGGTGACTTCCTCCGACGGCAGGACCGAATTCAATTCATCCATTGTGACATAGCCGCGCTTCTTGGCAGCCTTGATCATCTTCTTGACCGCGTCATCGGAAAGATCGAGAAGCGGACCGTCCGGCGTGCCTTCGCGCTCGGTCTCGGCTTCTTCGTTCTCTTTGACTTTCGTTGCCATCTAACTTCGCTTTCCTTGAACGCCACCTCGCGGCGGTGGCCGTCGGCTCGAGCTCAAGGCTCCAGCCGCGAATCACTGTCCAACACGTACGGAATGATCTTTAATTCCGGATTACCACTACGGCAGTCGCTTATAGCTAACGCCCCTGCATTGCAGGTCGCCGATCGTGGCCCGGCGTGCTTGGCCCACTCCACCTTTTCTGCCTGATGTGGTGATTCCCACAAATTAACGCTCCGTCAAGCTTTTCTGAGGCAATGGCCATGAGAAAAGTGGAAAAAGCCGTTGTTATGAGGCCAGCGGGTCAAACATGTACACGGTTGCCGGATATGTAGGCAGTCGCTTCCTTGTGACAAGTGCCTGCTCATTTAAATGAAAATTTTTGCTGACCATGAAGCTCGGCCTCTTCTGAGCGAGCCCCTAGTCTACGGCGATTCGGCGAACTTTAGCCATGGCTAACAGCAGCACCCTTCACCCTGCCAGACATCACGCCAAAGCCATCGATGATGGCTTCCTGATTTTCCAGTCGGCCTATCTCAAGCTGCACTTCGGACAAGGCCAGCATCAGCGCACTAGCGCGCTCCTCCTCGTCGGCAGCCGTTTCCGCGATCTCGCGTTCCAGTTCGATCTTCTGCCAACGAAGTTCCTTGTTGCGCGAGTGGAGCGCGAAAGCCTGGCGGTAAGCCTGAACCACGTCCTGCAGGTCAGCCTCTGGCGTCGCCGTCCATAAGCGAGCGTTGCGCACCTGCTGGTTCATTGTTGTAAGGAGAGCATCGAACCCATTATCCTCGAGCTGCTCACGCAGGTTCTCACGGTCAAGCCGTGCACCAAGCTTGGCGGCAATCGTCAGGACGCATGACCAGAAACGCTGCAAATCGCGGTTTTCGAAATCCACTCTGGCGATCTCGTCATAGTCGTCCAGCAGCAGTTGCGGATGGTTGACCACGGTCAGGGCAAGAACGCTCTCGCGAAGGGCTGGTAGCTCTCGGTGTCCCCGCACCAGCCCAGAACGCGCCAGCCGGTCCGATACCGCAACCCCCCTCTCTTGCCCTCGCGCCTGGCCAGACGAACCGCCCGCTCTGCCACCGCCATTGCGTGGCTGGAAGTTGCCGCGACGTTCCGGGCCTCGTCTGGCACCGAAGAAATCGTTCAGTCTTTCGCGCATCTCCTGCTGGTAGTAGCGCCGGACATTTTCGTCCGAGATCACCGAAACAATCTGCCTCAAGCGGGCCTCCAGTTCCGCTCGTCGCTCAGGAGTGTCGAAACTCCCGGCGGCAGTTTCACGCATCCAGATCATCTCGGCCAGAGGGCGCCCTTCACCCAGGACCTTTTCGAACGGCGCCCGTCCGTCGTGACGAACGAGGTCGTCGGGGTCCTTGCCTTCGGGCAGCAGCGCAAACCGGACTGAGCGACCCGGCTTCAAGAAAGGCAGAGCGAGATCGGCGGCGCGATTGGCCGCCCGCGTGCCGGCACCATCGCCGTCAAAGCAGAGAACGGGCTCAGGAGACATTTTCCAGAGCAGGTCGAGCTGGCTTTCGGTCAAAGCAGTACCGAGAGGGGCCACCGCATTCTCTATGCCCGCCTGATGAAGTGCGATGACATCCATGTACCCTTCGACGGCTATGATTGTGCCGCCGTCGCGCGTGCCCGGCGCCGCCTGCGAAGCGCGCCTCGCCCGCGCAAAATTATAGAGCACCTTCCCCTTGTGAAAGAGCTCCGTCTCGTTGGAGTTGAGGTACTTGGCAGGCGCGTCCGGTGACATTGCTCGCCCGCCGAACGCGATGATCTTCTCACGCGAGGAAAGGATCGGGAACATGATCCTGTCGCGGAATCGATCATAGGACACAGCGATGCCCTCGCCGTGAACGACTAGGCCGCAGGCCTCGATCTGATCCTTCGGAACGCCTTTATCGGAGAGAAACGCCTTCAGGGCATTGCGGCTTTCGGGCGCATAGCCCAGGCGGAACGTCTCGATGGTGCGTCCCGTTAGCCCACGGTCACGGAGGTAGGCACGCGCCCTCGCGCCGACAGCACTTTGCAATTGCTCTTGAAAGAACTGCGCCGCCAACTCCATGACGTCGAGAAGCGTTGTCCGTTCCTTCTCGCGCCGCTCCGCCTGTGGATCCGGCTGCGGAAGAGCGATACCGGCCAGGTCGGCGATCTGTTGGACCGCCTCCGGAAAGTTCAGCCCTTCGAGATCCGTCAGAAACCGGAAATGGTCGCCGGAAACACCACAGCCGAAGCAATGGTAACGGCCCTTGCGATCTTCACAGTGAAAGCTCGGGCTTTTTTCGCCGTGGAATGGGCAGCAGGCCCAGTAGTCTCCGCGGGCGACATTGGTCTTCTTACGATCCCATGTCACCCGGCGGCCGATGACTGACGAGATCGGAACACGATCACGAATTTCGTCGAGAAAGCTGTTGGAAAAGCGCATCGTTACCTCAGAGACCCGATCAGTATAGGGGTCAGCACCGCACCGTGCCAATCGCAAAGCGCGTCATGCCCGCTATTCACAGCCGTACAAACGAAAATGGCGGGACCAGCACTGGCCCCGCCGAAGCGTGATCGATTGCTGCTAGCGGCTACTTCAGCAGATCTTTGACCATGCCGGACGCCTTGGCGAAATCCATCTGGCCCGGATACTTCTCCTTCAGGGCATTCATGCACTTTCCCATATCGCGCAACCCATGCGCACCGGTCTCGGACACGACCGACTGACACAGTTGCCGGACCTTCTCCTCCGACAGCTGCTCCGGCATGAAGCTCTTGATGACCTCGATTTCCTCGCGCTCCTGCGTGGCGAGCTCGATCCGTCCGGCCTCTTCGTAGATCTTGGCCGACTCTTCGCGCTGCTTTACCATCTTCTGCAGGACCTGCATGATCTCCTCGTCGCTCACCGGATCCTTGCCGGCGCCACGGTTGGCAATGTCGCGATCCTTGATCGCAGTCTGAATGAGGCGCACAGTCGACAGACGTCGGCTGTCCTTCGCCTTCATCGCATCCTTCATTTCGTTCGCGAGCTTATCGCGCATCATGTTCTTGCTCCTTTGGAGAAGCCGCCGCGGGGTGCGGAATTGCGGCTTTTCCTTGTCGATCAGGCAGCCCTCATAGACAAGCACGAGCACACGATCAAATCAATTCAGCCAAGCTCTTGATCTTGTTGGAAGTAAAATCCACCTAGAAAGAACATGGGTGACATTGACCGCTTCGCGCGCTTTGTCTATTTTCCGGCACCTGCACGAGATTTGGATATGAGGGGCTGCACGGATCATCCGGGGCGCCCTTTTCTGCGACCATAGATGGCCCTGTTTCCCCGCGACTTCAAGTGGCGAGGCCCGAGGGCAGAAGGATTGAGATGACTTCTACCGCTCCCTGGACAAGCAAGAAGCCGACCGCTGTTCTGGTCCTCGCCGATGGCACGGTCATCGAAGGCGTCGGGGTCGGTGCAACCGGAAAGGTCTGCGCCGAGGTCTGCTTCAATACGTCTCTCACCGGGTACCAGGAGATCCTGACCGACCCGTCGTACCTCGGCCAGATCGTCACCTTTACCTTTCCGCATATCGGCAATATCGGCACGAACGAAGAAGACATCGAAGATCTGAGGCCGGCGGCACGCCGCGGGGCGGTCGGCGTGATCTTCAAGGCTGACATAACCGAGCCATCGAACCACCGCGCAGCAAAGCATCTCGACGAATGGCTGAAGTCGCGAGGCGTGATTGGGCTGTCTGGGATCGACACCCGTGCACTCACCGCCTGGATCCGTGAAAAGGGTGCCCCGAACGCAGTGATCGCGCACGATCCCAATGGCGTCTTTGACATTGAGGCGCTGAAGGCCGAGGCACGCAACTGGAGCGGCATCGAAGGGCTCGATCTCGCGAAGGAAGCCACGTCGGGACAGTCCTCGCAATGGACGCAGACGCCTTGGGTCTGGGATGAAGGCTACGGCGAAGCGGACACGACAGAAGCAAAGTACCATATTGTCTGCGTTGACTACGGCGTGAAGCGCAACATCCTGCGGCTCTTCGCCGGGCTGGATTGCAAGGTGACGGTTGTTCCGGCGCAGACATCTGCCGAAGATATCATGGCGCTCAACCCCGATGGCGTCTTCCTGTCCAACGGACCGGGCGATCCGGCAGCAACTGGCGAATACGCGGTGCCGGTGATCCGGCAGGTACTCGAGAAAGACGTGCCGACCTTCGGCATCTGCCTCGGCCACCAGATGCTCGGCCTCGCTCTCGGTGCCACCACCACGAAAATGCACCAGGGACACCACGGCGGGAATCATCCGGTGAAGGACCACACGACCGGCAAGGTCGAGATCGTCTCGATGAATCACGGCTTCGCTGTCGACTCTGATAGTTTGCCGGAAGGCATTGAAGAGACCCACATTTCTCTGTTCGATGGCACGAACTGCGGCCTGCGCGTCAGCGGCAAGCCCGTATTTTCGGTGCAGCATCATCCGGAGGCGTCGCCGGGTCCGCAGGACAGCCACTACCTGTTCCGGCGCTTCATCAACATGGTGCGTGAACGAAAGGGCGAGCCGGCCCTGGCCGAGCGCTAAGCAATCCGAAAGCCCGCCCCTTCGGCGGGTTTTTTGTTTCAGCGGCGTCGAACGAGCAGGTAGAACCGACCGCACAAAAGGATGGCGGCAGCGCCAAGCCCGGTTACGAAGCCAAACCAGACGCCGGGCCCGCCAAACCCCAAGGGGAAGGCAAAAAGCCAGGCGCAGGCAAAGCCGATCGGCCAGTACGCAACGAGCGCCAGCATCATCGGCACCTTTGTGTCCTTCAGGCCGCGCAACAGGCCCGCCCCGACCGCCTGCAATCCATCGGCCAGCTGAAACACGCCGGCAATGACGATCAGCGACGCAGCGTACTCCAGAACCGCCTGCGCATCCGGATTGCGAATGTCGAGAAACAGCAACCCGAGTGTCCTTGGCATGAGAGCAAAAAGCAGACTGCCGCAAGTCGAAAAGCAGAGGCTCACGACAAGAACCGACAGTGCCGCACGCTTGACGCCGATCATGTCCTTGCGGCCATAGGCCAAACCGACACGCACCGTCGCCACCTGGGCCAGGCCCAACGGGATCATGAAGGCTATGGAGGCGAGCTGCAGTGCGATTCCGTGCGCAGCCAATTCCCGCGTTCCAATCGTGCCGATCAGTAGAGAGGCCGCGGCGAACAAGCTCGTTTCCGCCAAGATCGTGAAGCTGATTGGTAGCCCAAGTGCCAGATTTTCGCCAATAGCCCCCCAATCTGCGCGCCAGAAGCGGACAAAGATTTCAAAGTCCTGCGTTTCGGCTTGGCTTTCGATATAGACAATGAGCAGAACGCAACCGAGCGTACTGGCAACGACTGACGCCACTGCCGCACCAATTAGACCCCAGGCGGGCAACCCGAAATTGCCGAAGATGAGGGCGTAGTTGAGCGCCACATTGGCAAGGAACATCGCGATCGTGACGTAGAGGATGATGCTTCCTCGCTCCAGTCCGCTCAGAAAGCTGCGTAGCACCATCAGCGTCAAGGCTGGGAAGATGCCCCACTGAGCGACCCGCAGGTATCCTTGCGCCAGCCGGGCAACCTCCGGCTCCTGACCGAAGCCAAGCAGGAGTGCCTCGGAAAACCAGAGAACGGGTGCCGTCACGGCGCCGTATGCCAGCGTCACCCAGATTCCCATGCGGACCGCTCGGCGCACGGATGTGACATCACCACGACCCACGGCATGAGCCACCATGGGAACAACCGCTGCGGCGAAGCCCGTGCCGAAGATGAAGACGATAAAGAATACCTGGCTGGAGAGAACGATCGCCGCGAGCTCCAGCGTGCCAAGCCACCCCACCATGATGACGTCTGTGGTGTTGATCGCCATCTGCGCCAGTTGCGCGCCCACGAAAGGGACGCCAAGGCCAATCGTGGAGCGGATGTGACGGCCCCAACTGTTGATACCAGCAACAGCATCCGATGCGGCGGAGGGGGTCAGCATGGGGCGCTCCAAACGAGAAACGCCGCTTCCAGGGACTGGTGAGCGGCGGTCGATCGGACCTATAGATCAGCGGCTTCGGTCCGGCAAGTTACCAGGGTGGCCTGGTTATTCAATGTTTTTGATGCTCCCGCCAAAGATGTTTATGATCGGCGGGAACCTTAGCGGCACGAAGACGGAACAGAGACAGCCTGGGGCTCTGTGGGCAGGGCAAACTCAGAGTTCGGCAGAGAAGGTATCGCAGCTATCGACGTCGCCGCTCTCGAACCCGCGGCGGAACCACTCCATCCGCTGCGCAGACGTCCCGTGATTGAAGCTCTCCGGCACGACATAGCCTTGACTGCGCCTCTGCAGGGTGTCGTCGCCGATCTGCCTCGCCGCATTGAGCGCCTCCTCGATATCTCCCTGCTCCAGCAAGCCCCTTTGGTCGGTAAACTTGCCCCAGAGACCGGCAAAGCAGTCCGCTTGCAGTTCCACACGCACAGACATCTGGTTCGCCTCGACCTCACTCATCCGCTGTCGGGCCTGGTTGAAGCGCGGAAGGACGCCGATCAGGTTCTGGACGTGATGGCCAACCTCATGGGCGATGACATAGGCCTGTGCGAAATCGCCTGAAGCATCGAACTGACGCTCGAGCTCCTGGAAAAAGGAGGTGTCGAGGTAAACTTTCCGGTCACCGGGGCAATAGAATGGACCGGTGGCGGACGATGCATAGCCGCAGGCAGATTCCACCTGGCCGGAAAATAGAACCAGCCTTGGCTCCTGGTAATCCGCGCCACTCGCCTGGAAGATGCCGTTCCAGGTATCCTCGGTTTCCGCCAGCACGGTTCGGATGAAGGCCGTGGTCTCGTCATTGGCAGGTGTGCCCGCCTGCTGCTCATAGCCGCCACTGTCCAGGCCGATGTCGCCGCCCGAGAGCAAAGTCAACGGATTGATGCCGAGGACCCAGGAGACAATGAGGACGAGGATGATGCCCCCAATCCCGATCCCTCCCCCGGCGCGACGCACGCCGCCTCGGCCAACGGGAATACGCACGCCACCGCGGCCGAACGGGCTGCCGCCTCTGGCACCTCGCCGATCCTCCACATTGCTCGACTGGCGGCGACCTCTCCACTCCATCTTCACTCTCCTGCGGCTGTCCGGTGCACGTTAAAACGCAAGAGGGCGGAAGATGATCCAGTTCCGAATCTGCATCTTCACGCGACGCGCAGCAACCGCTTGCTGGGTAGAAACACCGTCAGCAGCCCCAGCGCGGGAAGAAAGGCGCAAATGGTGTAGACGGTCGATATGCCGTGCCGGTCGGCCAGCAACCCCAAGACCGCGGCGGCAATGCCACCCATGCCAAAAGCAAAGCCGAAGAAGATCCCGGCGATCATGCCTACCCGCCCCGGCACCAGTTCCTGCGCCATGACGATGATGGCCGGGAAGGAGGACGCCATGATGAAACCGATGACCGCCGAGAGCGCGATCGTCACAGGCAGGTTGGCGAATGGCATGGCCAGTGTGAAGGGGAGCACCCCAAGGATCGAAAACCAGATGACGACCTTCGAGCCGAACCGGTCGCCGATCGGGCCGCCAATGACCGTACCGAGCGCACTGGCGCCAAGGAACACGAACAACAAGATCTGCGATTCTTGGACGCTGACGCCGAAGCGTTCGATCACGAAGAAGGTGTAGTAGCTGCCGATGCTCGCCATGTAGACGTTCTTGGAGAACGTCAGGACAACCAAAACCACGAGCGCGAGAACCACCGTCTGCCGTGGCAGCGAATGCGCATGGGCCTTTTTCTTTTTGCCGGCATTGGCCGCCATGTGGGCCTTGTACCACGCCGCCACCCGTCCAAGGACAATGATGCCGAGGATGGCCGCGAGGCAAAACCAGGCAACGCTCCCCTGCCCGCGGGGCACGATGATGAACGCTGCGAGCAACGGCCCGATCGCCGTACCGAGATTGCCGCCCACCTGGAACACGGATTGAGCGAAGCCGTAACGCCCGCCGGACGCAAGGCGCGCCACACGCGACGACTCAGGATGGAAAACCGCCGATCCGACCCCCACGAGGGAGGCTGCGAGCACGAGCATGCTGTAGTCGTGAGCCGTCGCCAGCAGCACCAGGCCGAACAGGGTCGATGCCATGCCAACCGGCAGGGAGTAAGGATAAGGCTTCTTGTCGGTAACGATCCCCACAACCGGCTGCAGAAGGGAGGCCGTGCACTGGAAGGCGAGCGTCAGGAAGCCGATCTGCCAGAAGTCAAGGTTGTAGTCGGCCTTCAGCATCGGATAGATCGCCGCGATCATCGACTGCATGATGTCGTTCAGCATATGGCTGAAGCTGACAGCAAGAATGATCGGCAGGACGGTCACTTCGACGGGAGCGGCGGGTTTCATCACTACGTCAGCCATCGTACTGTCCACCCCTCGCCTGCATCTGCTTTGGAAATCGGTCATACTGCCGCGCCACGGCAGATGTCCATGCCAGGAGAAGGACAAGCGGTACGCTTTGCACCTGCTTGACGCCTCCGTCACGAAGTCGGCTCCACCCGTCGTTTTCCTGTCGATTTGCCGAATTATGGGGTTTCGCTTCAAGCGACATTTGCCTATAAGCCGCGTCTAGCCTCAAAAGACCATGCTCATGCGCCCGGCCGGTGAACCTTCCACCTTGGCCGGTTTTTCGCGCAGCTAGAAAACGGAAAGAAGCTATGCCCAAGCGCCAAGACATCAAATCGATCCTCATCATCGGCGCGGGTCCGATCGTCATCGGCCAGGCATGCGAATTCGATTACTCCGGCACCCAGGCGGTCAAAGCGCTCAAGGAGGAGGGTTACCGGGTCATCCTGGTCAACTCCAACCCGGCCACGATCATGACCGACCCAGGTCTCGCCGATGCGACCTATGTCGAGCCGATCACCCCGGAAGTCGTCGCCAAGATCATTGCCAAGGAACGCCCCGACGCGCTGCTGCCAACCATGGGCGGGCAGACGGCGCTAAACACCGCGCTGTCGCTGAAGCGCATGGGCGTGCTTGACCGGTACAATGTCGAGATGATCGGCGCGAAGCCCGCGGCAATCGACAAGGCGGAGGACCGAGCTCTGTTCCGCGAGGCCATGGCCAAGATTGGACTCGAGACACCAAAGTCGATGCTGGCCAATGCCACCGACATCAAGGAGCAGGACCGCAAGGCGCATGAGGCGGAACGCGCAAAGCTGCGCGACAGCCTCTCTGGCGACGCATTGGACGCGGCGCTGGATGAGTTGGAGAACCAGTGGAACCTCGGCGAAACCGACCGCAAGCAGCGCTACATGAACCATGCCATGGCGGTTGCGGCACAGGCACTCGACGCCATCGGCCTGCCCGCCATCATCCGCCCCTCCTTCACCATGGGCGGCACCGGTGGCGGCATTGCCTACAACCGCTCCGAATTCTTCGAGATCATTGGCTCGGGCCTCGACGCCTCGCCAACCACCGAAGTGCTGATCGAGGAATCTGTGCTCGGCTGGAAGGAATACGAGATGGAGGTGATCCGCGACAAGGCGGACAACTGCATCATCATCTGCTCGATCGAAAATATCGACCCGATGGGCGTCCATACAGGCGACTCCATCACAGTCGCGCCGGCACTGACGCTGACGGACAAGGAATACCAGATCATGCGCAACGCCTCGATCGCGGTTCTGCGCGAGATCGGCGTGGAAACCGGCGGCTCCAACGTCCAGTTCGCCGTCAACCCGAAGGACGGACGCCTTGTCGTCATCGAGATGAACCCGCGCGTTTCGCGCTCCTCGGCACTGGCCTCCAAGGCCACAGGCTTCCCGATCGCCAAGGTCGCCGCGAAGCTCGCCGTCGGCTACACCCTGGACGAGCTGGAGAACGACATCACTGGGGGCGCGACGCCCGCCTCCTTCGAGCCGTCGATCGACTACGTCGTCACCAAGATCCCGCGCTTCGCCTTCGAGAAGTTCCCGGGGGCCGAGCCGACGCTCACCACCGCCATGAAGTCGGTCGGGGAGGTCATGGCGATCGGCCGGACATTTGCCGAATCCCTGCAGAAGGCACTTCGCGGCCTGGAGACCGGCCTCACGGGCCTCGACGAGATCGAGATCCCCGGCCTAGAAGATGGCGAGAATGCCAACAACGCCATCCGTGCCGCCATCGGCACCCCTACCCCGGACCGTTTGCGCATGGTTGTCCAGGCGCTGCGCATGGGCATGTCCGAAGCCGACGTTCACGAAGGTTGCAAGATCGATCCTTGGTTCATCAGCCAGTTCAAGGCGATCGTCGATATGGAAGCGCGCGTGCGCGAGCACGGCCTGCCGACCGACGCCGAGAACCTGCGCATGCTGAAGGCCATGGGCTTCTCCGACGCCCGCCTTGCCAGCCTTTCCGGCAAGCGTCCGAAGGAAGTTGCCGAGCTTCGCAACGGTCTGAACGTGCGCCCGGTCTTCAAGCGGATCGACACCTGCGCCGCCGAATTCGCCTCGCCCACCGCCTACATGTATTCGACCTACGAGACGCCGTTCGTCGGCTCGCTCCGTTCCGAAGCACAGGTCTCCGACCGCAAGAAGGTCGTCATCCTCGGCGGCGGCCCGAACCGCATCGGTCAGGGCATCGAGTTCGACTATTGCTGCTGCCATGCCGCCTTCGCTCTGAAGGATGCCGGCTTTGAAGCGATCATGATCAACTGCAATCCGGA
>DASYHX010000380.1:0-7206 GCA_035998065.1 Pseudorhizobium sp. | reverse complement strand
CTAGGTTTCGTGGACAAAGGTTGACAGCAGGATCGGGCGTTGATTCAAGGCTGCCTTTTGGAGGTGGCGTTGGGCGAGCGTATTGGGCTGACGGAGGACGAGTGGGGGATCATCGGCACATTACTGCCATCTGAGCGTGGTCGTGGCTGTCGTCCAGCACAGGACAACCGGCTGTATTTCGAAGGCATGATGTGGATCGCCCGCACAGGTTCGCAATGGCGCCACTTGCCGGATGAATATGGCAAGTGGAACAGCGTTTTCCGCCGCTACCGGCGCTGGGTTACGACCGGGGTGTTCGAGGCGATGCTCGAGACACTGGGCGAAATGGTGGCTCGTGATGCCACTGCGGACATGATCGACAGCACCGTGGTCCGAGCACATCATTGTGCCGTCGGCATAAAAAAGGGACTCAGGAAACCGAGGCGCTTGGCCGATCGCGAGGCGGATTCAGCACAAAGCTCCACGCCCGCTGCGATGCCAAAGGCCGACCGCTCGGCTTTGTCCTGACGCCGGGCCAGAGCCACGATATCCAAGGCTTTGGCCCGCTGTTCCGTTTGATTGCTCATAAGATCGAGGCATTGTTGGCGGACAAGGGCTACGATGCAGATGCCATCCGCGAGGAATTGGCCAATGCTGACGTTGAGGCTGTCATTCCCGCCAAAAGCAATCGGCGCGATCCAATCCCACACGATCGCGAAAAATACCGTTGGCGCAATCTTGTCGAACGCCTCTTCAACAAACTCAAGAACTGGCGGCGTATCGCAACTCGATACGACAAAACCAAAGAGTCCTACCTCGGCTTCGTCAATCTCGTCTCAGCCCTGCAATGGATACCCTTTGTCCACGAAACCTAGCGCGGGGCCGGGTGGTAACGAATATTTGGGAAAGTTCCGGAAAATCGAAGTCAGGTGATCATTAACCGGTTCGTCAACCGATCGTTGATTCCATGATCATCAGTGAAGAATGCGCTGCAACGTCGGGATCAACCACATATGCAGTGCCGGCTTTAAAATGAGAGGCGCGGCCGGATGCTTCGCAACGGCGGGGTGATCGAATGACGCAGAACAAAATAGATAGGGGATGTCGTAAAGCTCGAGATCGTCTGCCAGGAGACCTACATCCTCTCTCTTCAATCGTATATCCAGAACCGCTCCCGCAGGCATGTTTCTAGCCACTGCCTCGACACCGTCGGACAAAGTGGCATGGGGGCCATCTACAACATAATGGGCTTGCTCGAGCATTTCGACAAGGAGTTGTGCGATGACGGGATCATCCTCAACCACCAGAATGGATCGGTTCATCATGCCACTCCAAGATGAGCGCGATAGCGGCTGAAACAGCGTGCGCCGCAATATAACCGGATAAGCGCACCTTCCGCCATTGCTGTCGCCCGGCGAGGATCCTCTTCGACAAGCGGTCGGATAGCCTCATCATTCCAGTCTCGGCTATGCTTCACGTCGAGAACGGCATGCAGATCGAAATATCGGCGTTCCGAGCCTGAAAGACCAATGCGGCGCAGGGCCTTGGCGGTATGAGCCGAGCGATCGGGTGCCGTAAGTTCGATCACGCCCAAGGCGCCTACGCTGTGCCATGCGTAGCATCGCGAGGCCGCCATCGCCGTCATCGCATTTGCGAGGGCCAAGCTCTCCCAGACGGTGTTATGAATCTGAGTATCGAGTTCGAGTATTTCGATCAGCTGACCCAACATCGGACCGTGCATTCCCTTGGGATTGCCGCGACCCATCTCATCCCAGTAATTGCGTGCCAGCTCTAGCTTTGCTCGTGCGGGCAGCTTGACCTGCGTCATTGCGACCAGATCGTCAAATCCTGCTTCGCCGGCCGCCTCCTGCGACAGGAACCATCGCAATTCATCTCTGTCGGCCTCTTCCGCGAGCCAAGGGAATAATCGGTCATGTTGCCCAGGCCCTGTCGCCTTGAGCCCTTCAAACCACACGATGAATCCCTGTGGATCTGTTGGCGCTTCTAATGCCTCCCTGGATACCTGTGAGCGCAACTCTTCCATGAAAGCATGCTCCAAGCGCAGCATGCTTCGATCTCGATCGAGCTGCGAAGGCGTCACTGTATCAGGAAAATCAGGTGCGAGCCGCTGTCTGTTCCAACAGCTCAGCTCCTCCTGAAAATCCTGTTGAAGAAATTGCGAGCGCCAATGTTCAAGCTGGGTGGCCACGACGAACCTCTCTGTTTCTCGTATGACGAGAGAATACGGAAGGGCGCTGCTCGTTCCTGAAAATCAGATTAAACAGGATCAAGGTTGTTGTCGAAATGGATCAGGGGAGCAAATTGAGTTCAGTCAGCATCGCTTAATATCCGTTGCGTCGCGCTCGTGCCGTCCGAATTCGCACACGGAGGCGTCCTATGGAGCATTATGTCGAGCGCACCTTGCTCAACGAACTGGTCGAAGTTGCAAAGAAGCTGAAAGAGTGCCTGGCGATTTTGGATGCGCGCGCGAAGAAGCGGACGAAGCGATAAACGTCTGTCACGCGATTGAGACGCTGATCGGTGCGCCCTCCACGATGAAGCAGTGGCATGATGACCGACTGAAGCCCTGACAGATCAAAAGGCGAGGGTTAGGAGCAGGCTGTGAAACCTTGGGGCCGATGATCAGATCATCACGGCGGCCAGGAAGATTGCCTGGGCATTTAGAACGAGCGATGACCGATCGCGATCGTATTGGTAGTCGGGTTTCAAACGATCGCCTCAAAAATACCCCGCCAAAGTCGGCGGGGTAGGGTGGTTTCGCAATATCGGGGAGACCATCTAACGGTCGCTACCCCGCATCGGTTCCATGCTTACCGCAATAAGCCCAATAGGGCGGCGAACAACGCCCCGCACAGGGAGCCCAGAATATCGCACCGTCGACTCGAAAAATAATGTCATGTTAGCGGTGGGATCGGTGTCGGGGCGGCGGACCGTTTCTCGCCAGGTGAGCGTGTCGCGATGAAGCGACCATTCTCGTCGATTGGTTGCGCTGTTCAGTCGATCGAGCCGACGATCCCGTTGATCGCGACGAAGAACATCATCACGGCCAGGACGAACGCCTCGATTGTCAGCGCAATGTCGGAACCGCCGCGCACTAGGCGTGGGTCGCGCGGCGGTTGATCTCGTCGATCACCGCTTGTTGCTGGCTGGTCAACGGCGCTGGGCATCCAGGCCTTCGAACATAGGTCTGCGCGGTCATCGGCTCTCGTCTCCTGCGCGCGCCGCGAAGGCGTCCGGCACGGTGATCTGATAGTGAGGATCGAGGCGCCCTCCGCGAACGAGCTGGCGCTTGCCGCGGCCAAGCTCGACATGGCTGCGATCAACGCGCTTGCTCCAGCTATGATCGTGGCGATCAGCGAAAAACAGGAAGAGCCGCTTGGCCCGTATGCTGCTGCATTGCTCGAGAAGCGCCGTCACCAGGCGCGGCCGTAATGTAGCGAGGTTTTCGAAGATTTTGTCGGCGTGATCGAACGAGAGCGACGTGGGCACGTCTTCCATCATTTCGATCGCGGCACGCTCTGGGCCGGCGACCCGCACAAAATGGTCCCAGGCTTCCTTCACGTCGGGTGAGGGGACGGCGGCGCCAAGCCGACGTGTTCCAAGATCGAGCCGGTGCCAGCCTGTGCCAAGAAGCGGATCCGTGCACAGGCCGCGACGATGCATCACCAGGGTGGCATCAGTCGGCAAAGTCGCAAGCCAAGTAGGGGCCGCGTGATCCGGGTCGTAGAGATGGACCTCCCGATCATTGCCGAGCCGTGCGAAGTGACTAAGGCCATGCAATTCGAGCGCTGTCATCCCGCCGATATAGAGTGTGCCTGCTGATGTGCTTTGCACCGACATGATCGCCAGCTCCCAGCGCAAGCGGCCGGTCGGCCCGTGCGCGGTGGTGCGGCGGTAAACGCGAGATGCGACGCGCTCGAGCCAACCTCTGCGGACATAGTCGTGGATCGAAGTGCGCGAGACACCCTGCATCTGCAACCAAGCGGAATCCACCAGCAGGCCGGGTGCCAGCTTGTGCAACATTTGGCTTAAAGGTTGGCGCTTTTGTCTTTCCATGACGAACGAATAGCCAAATTTATAAACCAAAGGTAAGCGAGAGTTTATAGATGCCGTAATATGTTCGTTATGAGCGAACCTTTTGCCAAATCTCAGAACTCGAGCCCGTCAGCGCGATCGGTTGCGTTCAGGCGGCTTGTGATCGAGACCGGGTCGAACGGGCTGGGCGGACGCTGCTGCAGGGGAACGCCCGGCGCCGGCGCTCCATCGTCTGACCGCCGGTGCGGACCATGGCTGGTTGAACCGTGCGTCCCGCCGCGACATGGGCATCGAGGTGAGCCTTGGCAACCGACATCATGCGCGTCACCGCCTTGCGATTATCGAACAGCGTGCGCCGGATCACCGCCTCTACCACGCGCATCTGGCTATCGATGGCGCGGTCGTTTGGCAGCGTCCGGCCATCGGCCCGCTCCTTCGCGCGGTCTTGCGGTCGTTCCTGCAGTGACGCGCGAGGGGGCCCAGGCGTGCGGCTGTCGGCCGCGTCACGCGCCACCATCGGCGAGATCGTGCTCTTGCTCGCCTCGCCGCGCAGGCGATCGAGCTCCTGCAGATCATCAGCCAAGAGGTTGCCTCGCTGCTGTCAGAGTGTCGGACATGCCTTGATCGCCATTAAGTTCGGCGACTGCGTTCGCGGTCATCGCCATGACGAACGCGATCGCTGCCTGCTCGTCGCCGGGGCCGGCAACTCCGCGAGATCGCCAAGGACGAGCATATTGTCGATGATCTCGGCAAATCCCGCCAGTTCATCGGCGGTTAGCATGCGGGTCATGACCGGTTTCTCCCTTTGCGTGTCGGCGAGGCTGTGGAGCGCTGCGCAATGGGCCTCGATCGCCTACGTGACCGCATCGGAGCCGGCCCCGATGACCGGCGGAGGGGCGGGCTTGTTCGAGCGCAGCATGACGAGCCGTGGCGCGACTTTAGGAGGATCGGAGATCCGCGCCGTTAAGCGCTTCGAGCGGAAATATTCGATGGCGATTTCGATTTGAAGCGCGACATCCGAGGTGCTGCGTAGCATTTCGTCCGAGGACGGCAAAATTTATCCGGCATTGAGAAGGGCGATCTGCTCTCCCAGAACCTCGTGCGGAGTGGGATAGCCCGTGCATTTGCGGGGTGTGCTGTTAAGGCAATCGGCGACGGCCTGGATCTCCTTTTCCGACAGACGGCCGTTGGCCATGGTCTGCGCGGTCGTGGGGAATAGCCGCGAAACAGCGGATGCTCGTCCAGGTGCTGGTTGCGTTTGAGCTCGCGATAGATCGTCGCCGGATGGCGACCCAGCGCATCCGCGATCTACCGAACAGACCGTCCGGTGGCCATCAATTGATAAACATCCCGGCGCTCGTCCAAACCCAGATGCTGATAGCCGTTCATCATGTGCCTTCCTGGAAAAGGGATCAAACCCTCATAAATCCTAGGATTTCGCACTTCGATTTAGAGTCCAGCCGCTTACACGATTTGTTCCTGCCATTTAGAGAAGTCACAATCTCTGCCATTTAGAAATGTCACAGGGTTGAGGACAGCAGGGGCTGCGTGGAGCCATCCACACAGCGCAGCGCAGACCCTGCTGATGCGCTGACCTTGGGGTAGTGGACCATGGACCCGCTGCTCTGCAGTGGGCCCGGTCATGCCCTTTGCACGAAGCTGAGCGTGCCGCGTTCGCGCAACGCCTCGTCACTGAGCCTGGGACCGCGTTTGAGCTTTGAACCACCCAGTTTGCGGCGGTCAATCTTTGGCGGCGGTTCTGGCTCGGGGAAGAGATGCAGGGGCTGGTCGCGGCGGGCAGGGGCGTCGTTATTGCGCTTGCGGTGATGCGGCATGATGGCCTGCATCTGTTTGGCCAACATCAGCGCCGCGTCCAGATGCTTGTTCTCGACAATAGCAGGCTGGTTGACGTGCCGCATCTTATCGAACGGACGATAGGGCAGGACATGGCCCTCATGTTCAATCTCCAGCCGACCGTCAGGATATTCGCACACTGTCACCCGCTTGCGCGCCAATGCTTTGCTGATCGCTGTCGGCTCCAGAATGAACATCACCTTGTTGTAATGGAGCGTCAGCGCCGCCGTTACTGTCCGCTGCTCCCGCCAGACCATGATCGAGCGCAAATCGTCATGCGGGGCGAGGGGACGGTGCAGGTCGCGCACGTCAAAGGCGGGGCGAGCGAACCGCGCATTATGCCGGGCCATATAGCTGTCGAGAAAGACGTTGGCCTCCTCGATCGACGATATGCCTTCCAGACGCATCGCTTTGACTAGGCGATCCTGCAATGTGGCATTGGCCCGTTCGACCCGGCCCTTGGCCTGCGGCGAGTTGGCGCAGATAATCTCGATGTTCAGCGCATCCAGCGCACGTCCGAAATGCGTCATGCCATCGCCGCGTGCTGCGCTGGCTTTGGCGTTCCGAAACACGCTGTGCTTGTCGGAATAGAAGGCCACCGGTTTGCCGTGCCGCTCGATATACTCCCGCGTCGCATCCATATAGGCGAAGGTGCTCTCGCTTTCGGCCATTTTGAGGTGCATCAGTTCGCTGGTCGCATCATCAATATAGACGAGCAGGGTGCATTGCGGCCCGCGATCCTCGAACCACCAGTGCTTCGACCCGTCGATCTGGATCAGCTCGCCCCGGCAGTCGCGCCGGTAGCGTGGCTGATATGGGCGAGGGCGCCGGGCTTCGCGATCCTTCCACAACCCGGCCTTGATCATGAACTGGCGCAACGTCTCGCAGGCCAGATGAATATCGTGCCGTTCGGCCAGATACTCACGGGCCAGCGTGGGGCCGAAATCATAATAATGCTCACGCACGATCGCGACCACGCGCTCCCGAAAATCATCGGCATAGCGCCGGTTGCTGGGCCGGCCGCGCTTGGCTGACACCAAGCCGGCAGCACCTTCGGCTCTTAACCGATCCAACAGCCGATAAATTTGCCGCCGCTCAATGCCTAAAAGCCGCGCCGCATCCGTCGGCCGCAGCTCCCCACGATCCACGCGCATCAAGGTATCGAAACGCGAAAGCTCGCCATCGCTCATCACCAGCACCGCCATTATCGCACATCCTCCAACGCGAAGGATGAACATGACAGCAGCGCTCCGCCGATGATCCAAACTGTGTCATCTCTATCTAGCGGGGGTGTGTCATTTCTAAATGGCGCTTACA
>DASYHX010000378.1:0-1577 GCA_035998065.1 Pseudorhizobium sp. | reverse complement strand
ATGTCGTGACACTTGGCGCTCCGGCGAACGGCATGCGGTCCTATCTGGCTGTCCGCGGCGGCTTTGACGTTGAGCCGGTGCTGGGAAGCGTCGCCACGGACACGCTCGCACAGATCGGGCCTCCGCCGGTCGCCGCAGGCGATGTGATCGGAATATGCCAAGCCCGGTCAGGGACTATGGTCTCGACCGACGAACTGCCATCCCCTCCACTTCCCGCAGCAGGCGAGGAAGTTACTCTCGATGTGATCCTTGGGCCGCGGACCGATTGGTTTACGGACGCGGCGGTCGAGAGCTTTTTGTCGCAGCCTTGGGACGCCACCGGCCAATCGAGCCGCGTCGGCATTCGCCTGCAGGGCAGGGCGCTAGAGCGAGCAGTAAAGGATGAACTTCCCAGTGAAGCAACCGTCCGAGGGGCGATCCAGGTGCCGGCCAGCGGCCAACCGGTTCTCTTCCTTTCGGATCATCCGCTGACGGGCGGATATCCGGTTATTGCCAACGTTGCCTGCCGTCACCTTGACCTTGCCGGCCAGATCCCTGTCGGGGCGAAGATCCGTTTCAACGCCGTCGACGGACCCTTCGGCAGCATTCATTCAGGAAACCACGCATGAAGAAGGTTCTGATCGCGAACCGGGGCGAAATTGCGGTGCGGATCATCCGCGCCTGTAAGGACTACGGTCTCGCTTCTGTGGCAGTCTATGCCGATGCGGATGCAGCAGCATTGTTCGTCGAGCAGGCTGATGAGGCGTATGCGCTTGAAGGGGCGAATGCGAAGGAAACCTACCTCGACATCGGCAAGCTCATCGCCATTGCAAAGCGTGCCGGCGCCGATGCGGTCCATCCGGGCTACGGGTTTCTGTCGGAAAGGTCCGAGTTCGCCCAGGCGGTCATCGATGCGGGCCTGACCTGGATCGGACCGGGCCCGAATGTCATCAAGGCTTTGGGCGACAAGCTCGAAGCACGTCGGATTGCTCAGAAGGTCGGAGCGCCACTGGTGGCGGGCAGTGATGGCGCGATTTCCAGCTCCTCTGAGGCCTTGGCCTTTGCCCGCACCTTCGGTCTGCCAATCGCGATCAAGGCCGCTCATGGTGGTGGGGGTCGGGGTCTGAAGGTCGCTCGCCACCTCGATGAGGTGGAGGAAATGTTCGAATCTGCCACGCGTGAGGCGGTTGCCGCCTTCGGACGTGGGGAATGCTACGTCGAGCAGTATCTCGATCGCCCGCGCCACATCGAGGCGCAGGTTCTTGCGGATCGTCAGGGCAATGTCCTCGTGGTGGGAACGCGGGATTGCTCGCTGCAGCGGCGCAATCAGAAGCTGGTCGAGGAGGCGCCGGCGCCTTTCCTTTCGGCTGAGCAGCGGGAAAAGATCCATCAAGCTGCCCGCGATATCTGTGCAGAAGCCCGTTACACCGGTGCAGGTACCGTCGAGTTTCTGCTGAGCACCGACGGGGTCATCTCGTTCCTTGAGGTCAACACCCGGCTGCAAGTGGAACATCCGGTCACGGAAGAGACGACGGGACTCGACCTGGTGATCGAACAGTTCCGGATCGCGGAAGGCCTGCCACTCAGCGTCACCGAGA
>DASYHX010000174.1:0-14753 GCA_035998065.1 Pseudorhizobium sp. | reverse complement strand
CACCACATCGCCTTTGCAGTCGAGAACCGCGAGAAGCAGCTCGAGGTCCGCAAGGCGCTGATGGACACGGGTTACAATGTGACGCCGGTGATCGACCGGGACTACTTCTGGGCGATCTACTTCCGCACCCCCGGCGGCGTGCTGTTCGAGATCGCCACGAACGAACCCGGCTTCGACCGCGACGAGGATACGGCGCATCTTGGCGAGGCCCTGAAACTGCCGACGCAGCACGCCCATCTGCGGGCAACGCTCGAAGAACATCTCGAGCCGCTGGAAGCCTGAGGTGTGAGGCCTCCAAAGGAGAATAAGATGAGTCATGAGAGTTACATCCATCGCGCCAAGCCGGGTGAGGCTGGTGCGCCCATTCTTTTCGTGTTCCATGGCACCGGCGGCGACGAGAACCAGTTTTTCGATTTCGGAACGGTGCTCCTGCCGAATGCCACGGTGATCTCGCCTCGCGGCGACATTTCGGAACATGGTGCTGCGCGTTTCTTCCGCCGCAAGGCGGAAGGCGTCTATGACTGTGAGGATCTGGCCCGTGCCACCAACCGGATGAGCGAGTTCGTGTCCGCAAACCGGGAACATTATGGGGCGGGGCCGGTTCTGGGGCTCGGCTTCTCCAACGGCGCCAATATCCTCGCCAGCATGCTGATCCACAAGCCGGGGCTGTTCGAGGCAGCGGTGCTGATGCACCCGCTCATCCCATTCGAACCGGAGGAAAGGGCGCAGAGGGCGAGCACCCGCATCCTGATCACGGCGGGCGAACGGGATCCGATCGCATCGGTGGATTGGACGCAGTCGCTGGCTGATTATTTCATTCGCTCAGGAGATGAGGTCAGCCTTGAGTGGCATCCGGGCGGACATGAAATTCGCGCGAATGAGATCGATGCGGCCAAACGTTTTTTCGCGACGCTTGGGGAATGAGCCTGCTCCGGGTGTAGCGCCAAAGGAAGATGTGTCGGCGACGGCCAAACACGCTGCCGATGCGCTCCAGCCTGTCTTACAGCATCACGATTGGTCTCAATAGAGCTGGGGACGACCCTCAGCTCTTTCCAGACAGGCAGCCATTCCTCTAAGCTGCGTCAGGCCCAATGGCCGCCAGAGAGGAAGAAGAATGAAAACACTGCTCGCATCCACCATTCTCGCAAGCATCGCCGCCTTTGCCTCGGTCGCCCATGCGCAGGATGGCGAAATCCGTATTGCCACGGAGGGCGCCTATCCACCTTTCAACTTCATCGACGCAGACGGCTCGATGAAGGGCTTCGACGTAGATATCGCCAATGCGCTCTGCGAAGAAATGAAGGCGAAATGCACGATCGTGGCACAGGATTGGGACGGGATCATTCCTGGTCTGATGGCTAACAAGTATGATGCCATCATCGCGTCCATGAGCATCACCGAGGAACGCAAGCAACAGATCGACTTCACCAACAAGTACTACACCACGCCCTTGGCCGTGATCGCTCCCAAGGACGGCGACGTGGACGGCGTCTCCGTCGAAAACCTGGAAGGCAAAGTGGTCGGCGCGCAGGCATCGACGACACAGGCCAACTACGCCACCGACGTCTACGAGAAGGCGGGGATCGAGGTGAAACTCTACCCAACGCAGGAAGAAGCGGCCGCCGACCTCCAGAACGGCCGGATCGACGCACTGATTTCAGACAAGTTCGTGGTCGCTGACTGGCTCAACAACGATGGCAAGGACTGCTGCAAGATGATCGGAGATGTGCCGGGCACGGAAACCGAGGCCGGAATCGGCATCCGCAAGGGCGAGGAGGCGTTGAAGGAGCGCTTCAACAAGGCGATCGATGCCATCGTCGCGGACGGCACCTACGGCAAGATCGTCGCCAAGTATTTCCCCTTCGACATCTACTGAAGTCGCCGACCCAGAAAAAGCCGTCGCCCTCCTTGGCGGCGGCTTTTTCGTCAGTAGCCGCAGGAACGCAGCTGCGCCTCATATTTCTGGGCGATGGCGGCTGAGCGTTGCGCACCCTTGCGCGCTGTCGAGGTGAAGGATCCGCGCGCGTAGCCGGCGTGGCCCGTGTAATAGGCAAGGTAGAGCTTGTAGCTGTCGTTGCGGGGTATCCCGTTCTTGACGCTGCTGCGGTTGTGGTACCACCCTACAAAGTGGATCGCGTCGCCGAAATCACTGCGGCGCGCGGACCAGCGCCCGGTCGCACGCTGGTATTCCATCCAAGTGCCGTCGAGTGCCTGCGCATATCCATAAGCAGATGACTGCCGCTTCCAGGGAATAAAGCCGAGGAGCTTGGTGCGCGGCGGACGCGCGTTGGAGCGGAAGCCGGACTCGGTGTAGATCGTGGCCATCAGGATCGGGACGGGCACCCCGAACTCGCGCTCGACCTTCCTTGCCTCCCTCGACCAGTTGTTGAACAAGCCGCTGCGCTGTTCGAAAATCGCGCAGGCGTTGTGGATCCGGCTAGGGGCAGACGCACAGGCTGAAAGCAACAGCAGGAGCGCGACGGAGAACGCAATACGCATCGCTAGACCTCTTGGTTCAAGAGAGTCATGACGATTGAAATTTAATGAAAGGTTTAGGCGTCCGGAAGCCACTGCTTTACGACGCGGGTTTTCCCCGTTCTGCGATCGCGATCCCTCCCAGCGCCAGCACCAGGGCAGCGACATGGAAGACCTGCAGGTCTTCTCCGATGATGGCCACAGAAAGCAACGTGCCGAAGACCGGGATCAGGTTGATGAACAGGCTGGCGCGATTGGGGCCAATACCCTCGACGCCCTTGATGTAGAGGACCTGGGCGAGCAGGGAGGCGAACAGCGCGGTGTAGAGGATGATCGTCCAGCCCTGGGCATCTGGCCAGATTGCCTGGCTGCTGGCGTGCTCCCAGAGCGCCAGGGGAACGGTCGTCAGAAGGGCAAAGAGAGCGGGAAAGGCCATGAGCGTGCGCCAGTCGATCATCGGCTTCCACCGCAGCGACACGGTATAGATCGCATAAGCGACGACGGCGATCAGCATCAGAGCGTCCCCACGATTGACCGTCAGTTGGAGGAGAGTCGCCAAATCGCCGTGGGCCGCAGTCAAGGCAACCCCGACAAGGGTGAGAGAGAAGCCGAAAATCTGCGCAATCGAGACTCGGGTCCTAAACAGCAGGAAGTTGATGATGAAGATCAGCATCGGAATGCCGGCCTGCTCGATCGCAACGTTGATCGCGGTGGTGTACTTGAGCGCAGTATAGAGCGTCGCGTTGAAGGTCGTGTAGCCGATCACGCCGTAGAAAACGAGGATCGGCAGGCGCTTCCTGACGATCGGCCAGTCCTTGATAAGCTGCGGCACGGAGATCGCGAAGATGATCGCGACTGCGATCGCCCAGCGCCAGAACGTCAGCATCATCGGGCTGACATGCCCGATCGCCAATTTGCCGGCCACTGCGTTCCCGCCCCAGGACAGCGTCGCGATCACGAGACACAGATAGGCCTTCTTGTGCAAGGGAGACTCCAGCGGAAACGAGCAGGGGGATGCCAGGACGACAGGCTGATAGCCCCCGGGTTCATGATTTGTCACGTAAAAACCGCTTTTGTCGCCACAAACGGTTCGCTTTCCTTGCATCTTGGTTTTATAGATGCGCCGGTTTGAGTGGGCGCAACAGCTTGCGCGGAATTAGGAAAGCGAAGAAATGACGAACGTCGTGGTGGTCGGTTCCCAATGGGGCGACGAGGGCAAGGGCAAGATTGTTGACTGGCTGTCTGAGCGAGCCGACGTCGTCGTTCGGTTCCAGGGCGGCCACAATGCCGGCCACACCCTCGTGATCGACGGCGTGTCCTACAAGTTGTCGCTTCTGCCGTCCGGTGTCGTACGACCCGGCAAGATGGCTGTCATCGGCAATGGTGTGGTGGTGGATCCACACGCCCTTATCGCAGAGATCGAGAAGCTCGCCGGGCAAGGGGTGCAGATCACGCCGGAAAACCTGCGCGTCGCCGACAACGCCACGCTGATCCTGTCGCTTCACCGGGAGTTGGATGGGATGCGCGAGGACGCCGCGTCCAACAGCGGCACGAAGATCGGTACGACCCGCCGCGGCATCGGCCCCGCTTACGAAGACAAGGTCGGTCGTCGCGCAATTCGCGTGATGGACCTCGCCGATCTCGATACGCTCGGCGGGAAGGTCGACCGGATACTCACGCACCACAACGCCATCCGCCGCGGACTGGGCGCCCCGGAGGTCTCCTATGAAGCCATCATGGAGGAGTTGACGTCGGTTGCCGGCAAGATTCTGCCCTTCCGGGAGACCGTCTGGCTGTTGCTCGACAAGGAGCGCCGCAAGGGGGCCCGAATCCTTTTCGAAGGCGCACAGGGTTCGCTGCTCGACATCGATCATGGGACCTATCCCTTTGTCACGTCCTCCAACACCGTGGCAGGCCAGGCCGCGGCCGGTTCTGGCATGGGACCTGGCTCCCTCGGCTATATCCTTGGGATCACCAAGGCCTACACGACCCGCGTCGGCGAGGGGCCTTTCCCAACTGAACTGAATGACGAGGTCGGCCAGTTCCTGGGTGAGAAGGGCCATGAATTCGGCACCGTGACTGGCCGCAAGCGTCGTTGCGGCTGGTTCGATGCGGCGTTGGTTCGCCAGTCTGTTGCAACGAACGGCATCACCGGGATTGCCTTGACCAAGCTCGACGTCCTCGACGGCCTTGATGAGCTGAAGATCTGCGTCGGCTACAAGCTCGACGGGCAGGAGATCGATCATCTTCCGGCAAACCAGGCGGCGCAGGCGCGGGTCGAGCCGATCTATGTTACCCTTGAAGGCTGGAAACAATCCACCGTCGGCGCGCGCAAATGGGCTGACCTTCCTGCACAGGCCATCAAGTACGTCCGTCAGGTGGAGGAGTTGATCGGCGCACCCGTGGCCCTACTTTCCACCAGTCCCGAGCGGGACGATACGATACTTGTGACCGATCCGTTTGAAGACTAATGTTCACGTTTGATTGACCATCTTTTGGTGAACGATCAATGATCATGAGAAAGTGCTGATGGCAGATTTTGTTGCGGTGATCCGCCGCGCCGTCGATGGTCTGGCGAAGAATACGCCGGAGATGCGCGAAAAGGTGTACGACAAGGCGCGCGGCGCAGTTCGGCGGCAGCTCGAGAATATGAAGCCGGCACCGCCGGACTCGATGATCCATCGGCAGATGGAGAAGCTCGAGTCCGCGATCCTTTCGGTGGAGGCGGAGCACGCGGAAGCGCTTCCTGCCGAAGAGACGGCTGTCGCCCCTATCGTTGCACCAGAGCCGGACTACGAGGAGCCGTTGGCCGAGGAGGCTCCAGGCGACGGCTATGAGCCGGCTTCTGCCGTTCAGGCGCAATGGCCCGAAGAGAGCGCGGACGAACCTTCGCCGGATGTGTATGCCGTTCCCCAAGAGCCGGAAGCTGTCCAACAGGAGCACGCTGCCTACCACGAGGAGACCTATCCGGAACCGGAACCGGCTCATGAGGCGCACAGCGAGCAGGCTTATGACCATGCTCCGATCTACCATGAGGAGCCTGTCGAAGATGCCCCCTACGGGGCTCCCTACGATGCCGCACCTGAGGGGCCTGCGACTGTTTCCGAGGAAGCACCGGAGGATGCGTGGCAGCCGCGCAACGAGCCGGAGCCCTATGCGGCGGTTGGCTCTCTAGATCATCACGTTCAGGAGCCAACCCAAGAGGAACAGCTGTCTCCGGAGCCTATCGGTCTTTGGCCGACTTCGGAGGCTGAGCATGCGCAGGACGGTGGGCAGGCGTTCACCAGTCCTTCGGTCGATGAAGCCGCGGAGCCGACCTTTGCGGAGGCCGCGCCGGCGACAACGGAGGTTGCAGACACCCCATCCTGGGACGGGCAGCCCGAGGCTGCAACCCCTGTTCAGGACGATGCCTGGCAGTGGCCGGAAGAACTAGATCCGCGACAGGAGGTTGGCGCCTGGAACGATGTTCCGGATCTGACGCCTACACATGCGCCATCCCCCGCGCAGGACGCGGAAGCTCATTTCGAGGAGCAGACCTACGCAAGTGCGGCGTCGGTCAGGATGCCCTCCACCGAGGACTTCCCGATCTACCGCGACCCTGCAGCCGGTGAGGAGCCCAATCCGCAAGAACCGCTCGAAGCGGCAATGCCGGGCGAGGTTGCCAGCTTGGCAACCAGTGCAGCCCCAGCAACGGGAGCTTCCAAGGATCCTTGGGAGGATATCGAGGAACTCATTGGTTACAACCAGAGCGCCATGCCCGCGGGGCGCGCAGAAGAGGACGTTACAGCGGCCGATGGGAGCGGTGACATGGTTCCGCCTCCTCCGCGGCCTTACCGGGTCGCGCCCAAGAAGCGCAACTACACAGCTCCCATCCTCGCGGCCATAGGTTTCATTGTTCTCGCGGCAGGGGGGTACGCACTGTGGTTGAACCGCGATTCCCTCATCGAAGTTGTCGGCGTCGGAGAGCCGCCTGCAGAAACAGCTCCTTCGGTCGAGCCAGTCGAGGGAGCCGTCGAGACGGCTGCCCCCGAGCCTGAGGTGCAGGCGCCCGAAGCTGAGACTGCAGCAGAGAATGGGACGACTGCGCCGGCGGGTGAGGAGGTCGACAGCTCCAAGTTCACCCAGCGATTGCTGCCGGATGGGACGGAAGTTGACGAAGGCGCTGGACCCGTTGACAGTGCCACGGAAGGGCAGTCTGTCGCTCAGCTGAACGCTCCGCCGGCAGCGCCCGCCGAAGCAGGTAATGCCGCAGGCGAGGAGACACAGGCCGCGCCAACGGCAACTCCCGCCGATGCGGCAGCGCTGTCTGGGCAGAAGATGTTCCTTTATGAAGAACGCGTCGGTCAGACAGCGCCAACGGCGATCGAGGGTGCTGTGTCCTGGTCCCTGCAGCGGGAAGCAAATTCCAACGGTGTTCAGGAACCAGTCGTCCAAGGGCGCGTCAATGTGCCGGGAAGAGGGCTGACGGCGCTCATCACCTTCAAGCGCAACACTGACGCATCTCTGCCCGCGAGCCATCTCATCGAGATCGTCTTTGCTGTTCCTCCCGGGTTTGAGGGCGGCGCGATCGACAGCGTGCAGCGGATTGCGATGAAGCAGACGGAGCAGGATAGGGGCGATGCGCTGATTGCGGTGCCAGCCAAGATCACCGACGACTTCCACATGATCGCACTCAACGACTTCCCGGATGCGCGGGCCACCAACCTTGAGCTTTTGCGAACGCGCAACTGGATGGATGTTCCCCTTGCCTATCGCAACGGGCGGCGCGCGCTCCTGACGCTTCAGAAGGGCGAAGAGGGAACGCAAGCGTTCAACGACGCCATCCGGGAATGGCAGCAGTTGAGCAGCAACAGCAATAGCGGCCAGTAAGTCGGCACGAAAAAACCGGCGGAGTGATCCGCCGGTTTTTTTTAAGATCTGGTCAGTCGTTAAGCGTCAACGACGCGGAGCGCCTGCGCCTGGGCCAGCGCTTCCTTCTGCACGGCATCCTGCACCTTCTCGAAGGCCCTGACTTCGATCTGGCGCACGCGCTCGCGGCTGATGTCGAACTCCGAAGAGAGCTCCTCCAGCGTGATCGGGTTGTCCGCCAAGCGACGGGCTTCGAAGATTCGCCGCTCGCGATCGTTGAGAACGCCCATCGCCTTCGACAGCATACGCCGGCGCGTTTCCAGTTCGTCCTGCTCGATCAGCACCTGTTCCTGGCTCTCGTTGTCGTCGACGAGCCAATCCTGCCACTGGCCGGATTCGCCCTCTGTCGCTCGGATCGGCGCGTTCAGAGAGGCGTCGCCCGAGAGCCTGCGGTTCATGGAGATGACTTCTTCTTCCGAGACGCCCAGCTTGGTTGCGATCTCGGCAACCTGATCGGGCTTCAGATCGCCCTCGTCAATGGCCTGGATCTTTCCCTTCATGCGGCGCAGGTTGAAGAACAGCCGCTTCTGGTTAGCGGTTGTCCCCATTTTTACCAGCGACCAGGAGCGGAGGATATATTCCTGGATAGAGGCTTTGATCCACCACATGGCATAGGTCGCCAGGCGGAAGCCACGCTCCGGGTCGAACTTCTTGACCGCCTGCATCAGGCCCACGTTACCCTCGGAGACGACCTCCCCGATGGGCAAGCCATAGCCACGGTAGCCCATGGCGATCTTCGCTACGAGACGAAGATGGCTCGTGACCAGTTGATGGGCGGCATCGCGATCCCCATGTTCGGCGTAACGCTTGGCGAGCATGTATTCCTGCTGCGGCTCAAGCATAGGGAACTTGCGGATTTCGTCGAGATAGCGGTTGAGACCGCCTTCTCCGGCGGTGATTGACGGTAAGGTATTCCGGGCCATGAAAGCACCCCCTTCTGATCTGTTTCCTGGCTCCCTCTTCACGAGCGACAGGCGCTGAGGCAAGCCAAACGGCATGGGTCATCATCGACCCCACACCGACCCAATTGCCAGATAAGTGCGGCAGAACGGTGATTCAAGAGATCACGAGGTCGTTATATCATTACAAGTTGTTCATGCTATAGCGCATCGTCGCCCTGCTGTAGCGCGTCGATAAGGTGCTGCATGTCCTTTGGAACCGGAGCGGTGAACGTCATGACGTCTCCGGTCCGCGGGTGTTCGAAGGCCAGCAGGTAAGCGTGCAGCGCCTGGCGGCCGAAATCCCTTACCGTGCTCTTGGCCGGCTCGGGCAGCAGGTTCACCTTGGTGCGGAACCCGGCGCTATAATCCGGGTCACCAATCAGGGGGCATCCGATGTGCGCCATGTGGACCCGGATCTGGTGCGTGCGGCCGGTCTCCAGTTGGCATTCGATCAGCGAGGCAAGTGCCGTGGCGTCCGGGTTCTCCAGGAACCGCTCCAGCACCTCGTAATGGGTAACCGCTTCGCGGGCATCTCCGCTGGCTTCACGCTTGACGGCGCGCTTCGTTCGGTCGCCGGAGCGGCCGAGCGGCGCGTCGATCGTCCCCCTCAACTGCTTCGGCCGGCCCCAAACGACGGCCTGGTACGCTCGTTCCAAGGGCCCGGTGCGGCCGTGATCGGCAAACTGTGCCGCCAGATGACGGTGGGCGGCATCGTTCTTGGCTGCAACCAGGACGCCGCTGGTGTCTTTGTCCAGCCGATGCACAATGCCGGGGCGACGCACGCCGCCAATTCCAGAGAGACTGTCACGGCAATGATGAATGAGGGCGTTGACCAAGGTGCCGGTCCAGTTGCCGGCGCCCGGATGGACGACCAGACCAGCCGGCTTAGAGATGACGATGACGTCACTATCCTCGTATAGAACCTCGAGGGGAATATCCTCGCCCTTCGGTTCTGGATCCTCCGGCTCTGGCAGGATGATCTCAACCTGATCCCCGGCAGCGACCTTTCTCTTCGGTTCCGTACACACGACGCCCTTGTGTCGGACAGCGCCCTGCTCGATGAGGCTCTTGATCCGGCTCCGCGAGAACTCGCCCCCCAACGTTGCGGTAAGCCATGCGTCAAGCCGGCCCTCTGCCTCCTCTTCAGCCACCAGCACTTTCCTTGGTCGTTCGGCTTGTTTAAAGGGATCGTTCATTCATTGGACCCGACAGCAGCAAGGACACTCAGCAATGGCAAATCCTGATCTCGAAGAACAGGAAGAACCGCTTGATCCGGCAATGGAAAGGATCCGCCGGAAGATGGTGCTGCTGCAACTCGTTTCGGGCGGGATAATGTTCGTTTGCTTTATGGCGGTCCTGGCGGCGGTTGTCTACAAGGTCTCGCAGGGGCCCGAGGCACCTGTGGCGACGAACGGATTGGATGTTCCGGCGGACCAGCCGTTGACCTCGTCGGTCGCCCTTCCTGCTGGCTTCGACGTTCGCTCGGTCTCCCTATCCGGATCACAGTTGCTTTTTTACGGCGTTGTTTCCGGTCAGCAGAGGGCTCTGGTCTTCGATCTTTCCGTTGGCCGCATCGTCGCCGATGTGGCGGTCGACGCCGCGCCCTGACCGATGCTGTCGCGCCCCGATCCAATCTGGATTGACGATGCCGATGATCCGCGCGTTGCCGAGTTCCGCAGCATTCGGGAGCGCGACCTGACGGGCCGCGAGAACCGCTTCATCGCCGAAGGGACAGTGGTGCTGCGCATGCTGGCGGCCGCCCATGCGCGGGGAGGAGACTTTGTCGCGGAGAAGGTGCTGCTGCTGGAAAACAGACTAGCCGGGCTTGCGGTGGACCTGGCGCCGTTTCCACCGGATGTTCCAGTTTATGTCGCCAGCGCCGCCGTGCTGGACGCCATCGCCGGCTTTCATCTGCATCGCGGCGTACTCGCCCTTGGTCGAAGGCGGCGTCAGCCAGAGGCTCAGGAGTTGATCGGGCAGCTTTCGCAGCGGGCACTTGTCGTCGTGGCGGCCGGCATCTCCAACCATGACAATATCGGGTCCATCTTCCGCAACGCCGCGGCATTCGGAGCCGACGCGCTTCTGCTGGACCAGACCTGCTGCGACCCGCTCTATCGCAAATCGCTGCGGGTCTCGGTAGGGGCGGTGTTGAAGGTGCCTTTTGCGCGCGGCGGTACGGTAGAGGGCAATCTGGCGCTTCTTCTCGAGCGTGGCTTCGACGTTTGGGCCCTTTCTCCCTCCGGGCGCGTGGAGGTGAGCAGCATCACCTCGGGGCCGCGCATGGCACTGGTGACGGGGACGGAAGGGAGCGGTCTGCCGGCGCCGATCCTGGAGAAGTTCAATACGGCGCGGATCGCGCAAGTGCCGGGGCTCGATAGCCTCAATGCTGCTACTGCGACCGGCATTGCCCTTTACCAGATCGCGAGCGCCCAGGGCCGCCTTTAAGACGCGCTGGCCGGCTCCCCAGCCGATAGAAGAGTGCGCGCGCGCGCAGCCAGGTTTTCACGGTCGCCACTGCTCCCTTGGCCGCTCTGTTCGAGAATTGGGTAGAGAGGCGAGGCTGAACCTTCGGCGCGAGCGGTTAGGGCAATCATCGACGCCGCGATGGAGGCCAGTTCCTGCCGGAGCGCGTCATCGTTGTCATCCGTGCGGGCCTTCAGCAGTCGTTCCGATAGCGCCGTCGCCCTGTTGTGCGCCGTGTCGGCCATCTCGGACAACTGCGGAGACGCGGCGATGACTGCGGCGATATCCACTCCGGGATGGGGGGCCTCGTCTGTCAGTGGCGCAGAGTTTGACGTGGCTGCCTCCGTCTTCCTCGCCGCGGAAACCTTCGCGCCTGTCGTTCCGGACCGCAAGCTTGCCTTCGCGTCGATCGTAACGGCCTTCAGCTTCTGTTTGAGCCGCGCGATCTCCTGCATCCGGCGCTCCAGCGCAGCTTCCTTGTCGGTACGAGATGCGACTTCGCGCGCCAGCTTGTCCTCCAGGCGTAGCACCCGATGCTCCTCTTGCGCCAGCCGTGCTTCCGCGTCCTTGGCCCGAGTCGTCTGCAACTTGACGTCCTGACGCAGAGCCTCCCGCTCATCGCGAAGGCCAGCGATGCGGAATTTGAGATTTTCGACCTCCGTATCGCGTGCCGAAAGATCGATGCGCAGGTTATCGCCGTCAGCAGTCAGCTTGGACACGCGACGTTGCAGGTCCTCGATCTCCATACCCTTAGCGGCATCCGCCTCTTCGGCAGCCTCTAGCGCCGCTTTCAGTTGCTGGATGTAACCATCTTCTTGCCGCAGGCGCGCGCGGAGATCTGCGGCTTCGGTATCCATGTCGGCGATCTGCATCTGCAGGTCGTGATTATCCGATTGAAGCTTTCGCGCCTCGTCGGCGAGTTTGTCATGGCGCAGCCTCAGAGCAAGCCCGCTATCTTTCTCGCGCACCAACTCCTGCTTTGTCCGAGCGTTCTCTGCCGCATAGACAGCACGCGCCAGATCACGCTGTGCGCGAACTTCCTGCGGGCTGATCGGCAGTGTCGCCTTGATCCGGTTCTCGGTGTAGCGGACGATGCGGCCATGAATGGCAGGCGCAATCAACATGACCAGGAGTGCCGCGCTGAGAAAGCCTAGGCCGAAAAGAAGAGCGAATTGGATCACAACAGGGCAATCTCGCCGGCTTGGACGCAGAACGGGTCGGTGGGCCGTTTAAGCACAATGGCTCTGGCGCGGCAAGCGATGCTGCATGATTTGGTATTGCAAGATGTCATGATTCCCCCTGACGGCGGGGGATAATTCAGCCGATCAGAAAGGGTTCCAGGTCGGGCTTTGCGTCAGTTTCAGATAGCCGACATTGATGCCGAGACGTGCGCCTACGCCGGTGCGGATTGGAACGAGCACAACATCGCCTTGGCGCAACACCGTCATACCGACGCCGGCGACGACGAAGGCTGAGCCAGAGACGCCGCCGAAGCGTGTGTAAAGGCTTTCAATCGAGGGGAGGTCGTAGACAAGCATCATCGCTCGCGAGCCTTGGCCACCATAGTCGATGCCGAGGGAAGGCCCCTGCCAGAAGACAGGATGCTGTCCGGCATTTTTTGTGTAGAGCTCACCTTCACCATAAGTGAGCCCGGCAATGAAAGCTCCCGATCCCTCCTGACCGAGGATATAGCCATTCGGCAGGCCATACTGCTCGAAAGCCTTCTCCACCACCTTTGCCAAGCCACCGCTCGCATTACCGAAAAAGCCGTGGCCCGCGTCGACGATCTCCTGGGCGCTGTATTGTGAGCTGCCGCTTTGAGCGCGTGCCACGCCGCCGAAGCCCAGGCATGCCACTGCCAGCAGTGTAACTGCGAGGGCCGTGAGGCGGGCCAGCGGGAAAGTCGGGTAAAAGCGCATCATCCAAATCCGTTCTGTCTGTCCGTGCGGGTAGAGCCGCATATTGAGGTGATCGCCTTAACAATCGGTTTACCAAATATGTTGTCATTATGGCGTAGATCCCGCACCACTTTCGCACAACCTTAAGACGGCATTTGTGGCGGCGTAACACATCAGGAGACGAGCATGCCCAGGAACCCGAATCTTACTCTTGACGGGCCAGATCTTGCGGCGCTGCTATGCAGCCGTGTCTGCCACGACGTGATCTCCCCAGTAGGCGCCATCAACAATGGGCTGGAACTGCTCGACGAGGGTGGCTCTGACGCGGATGCGCTCGACCTGATCCGGACCTCGGCGCTCAATGCCGCGGTGCGGTTGAAATTTGCGCGGCTTGCCTTCGGCGCTTCGGGCTCCGTGGGTGCGTCAATCGACACCGGCGAGGCGGAGAAGGCAGCGAAGGACTTCGCCGCAGCTGAAAAGAAGACGGAAGTCACCTGGAACGGACCGCGCGCGATCATTGCGAAGAACCGGGTGAAGCTCCTGCTCAATCTCTTCCTCGTCGCCTATGGGGGGATCCCCCGGGGTGGCTCGGTCGACGTAACGCTCGAGGATCCGGAACAGGATGCCAAGTTCAGCATCACCATTCGCGGACGAATGATGCGTGTGCCGGCGAAGTTCGTCGAGATATGCTCCGGTGAGATGGAAGAAGCAGTCGATGCTCACTCGATCCAGCCTTACTACACCGTGCTCCTCGCCGAGGAATGCGGCATGGAGTTGGGATATGTCGTCTCTGAAGACAAGATCGTCTTCACCGCCAGAACCGTCGCTGCCTAGGCACTTTTTGCGGTAACCATTCCTTAGTTGCCTCCGGCCTACCTTGAACAGGCGCCTCTTTGATCGAAAGAGGCGCCTGTGCTCAAGGGAGAGGTCATGCAGCGTCTGATGATCGCCGACGGATCGGATGTCGTACGCAAGGTAGGCAAACGCATTCTGGCGGAATTGGGCTTCCTCGTAGCAGAGGCTGCCTCGTCCGAGGAGGCATTCGGTCGCTGCCAACTGGAGCTTCCTGCCCTTTTGATCGTGGACGCGGGGATGGAAGGCGCACTGGATCTGATCCAGAATGTACGTGCGCTGCCGAACGGGAAGAGCGTCCGGATCTATTACTGCGTCATCGAAGCCGACCTGAAGAAGATGATGCTCGGTAAGCGTGCCGGAGCCAATGATTTCCTGCTCAAGCCGTTCGACCGCAAAATACTGACGTCCGTGTTCGCAGGGTTAGGTGTGGCAGCCTAAGCTGCTCCAGAATCATATTTCCAGTCAGAGCCGAGTGATCGACCGCCCCGCCAGAGGTCGTGGCAGGTCGTCTTCAACAAGAAAAACAACGAAAAACGCCCGCGGTTCGCGGGCGCATCTGGATTAGGGAGGAGGACCCTCGTTGGGGGCTCAGGCGCTTTCGGCGAAGTCGCCTTCCGGTTCGCGCAGAACATAGCCGCGGCCCCAGACGGTTTCGATGTAATTGGCGCCGCCGGCGGCGTTTGCCAGCTTCTTGCGCAGCTTGCAGATGAAGACGTCGATGATCTTCAATTCCGGCTCGTCCATTCCGCCGTAAAGGTGGTTGAGGAACATTTCCTTGGTCAGCGTCGTGCCCTTGCGCAGCGAAAGCAGCTCGAGCATCTGGTATTCCTTGCCCGTCAGGTGAACGCGCTGGCCACCGACTTCGACCGTCTTGGCGTCGAGATTGACGATCAGTTCGCCGGTGATGATGATCGACTGTGCGTGTCCCTTGGAGCGCCGTACGATCGCGTGGATGCGAGCAACCAGTTCGTCCTTGTGGAAAGGCTTGGTCATGTAGTCGTCAGCGCCGAAGCCGAGGCCGCGGACCTTGTCCTCGATGCCGGCCATACCGGAAAGGATCAGGATCGGCGTTTTCACCTTGGACAGGCGCAGTGTCCGGAGAACCTCGTATCCCGACATGTCGGGGAGGTTCAGGTCCAGAAGGATGATGTCGTAATCATAAAGCTTGCCGAGATCGACGCCTTCCTCACCCAGATCGGTGGTGTAGACGTTG
>DASYHX010000350.1:0-12127 GCA_035998065.1 Pseudorhizobium sp. | reverse complement strand
GGAGCGCCACGCCTGCCGCAGCACTGCTCTATTCGGCGCATGACAGGCGGGAACTTTCGATGGTTTTTCAGTTCGAGCATGTCACGCAGGACTGGGACGAGACCTACGGTAAGTGGAAGGCAAAGCCCTTCGACCTCGTAGGGTTAAAGGCAGTCTTTGGTAAATGGCAGCTGGCGCTGGCGAACGACGGATGGAACTCCCTCTTCTGGGGCAATCACGACCTCCCCCGCGCCGTCTCCCGCTATGGCGACGCGGCGCAATATCATGTCGAGTCGGCGAAAATGCTGGCGACCGTGATCCACCTGATGAAGGGGACGCCTTTCGTCTATCAGGGCGAGGAGATCGGAATGACCAACGTGTCGTTCTCCAGCGTTGAGCAGTACAAGGATATAGAAACGCTCAACATGCACCGCCTTCACGTCGAGGCTGGCATGTCGCCCGAGGACTTCATCCGCGGTGCCAACGAAAGCAGCCGCGACAACGCCCGCACACCCATGCAATGGAGCGCGGCCACTAACGCTGGCTTCACCACTGGCTCACCGTGGATAGAGCTCAATCCAAACCACGCGACAGTCAACGTGGCAACTCAGGTCGCGGATGAACGATCAATCTGGAATCACTATCGCAAGCTGATCGAACTGCGAAAGCAGCATGAGGTGATTGTTTACGGCCATTACCAATCCTGGCTGGACCAGCATCCTGATGTCTTCATCTACACACGGACACTTCAGCAAGACCGGCTTGTCGTAGTTGCCAACTTCAGGCCCGAAGAGGTCACCTTGACGATCCCGGAAGAGCTTCGGCAGAGAGGGACCTGCTTGATAAGTAACTACAATCAGGTAGGCGCGATTGAGGAAAATATCACCTTGCGCCCCTACGAGGCCTTTGCCTTGCTCACCCACCAGACCAGTCGATAACAGAAGCTCTGTTCCCACAACACTCTGTTGCATTTCAACAGACGAGATGGTGACAACCGGTTCATTTGCTGTAAAGCTAGCGGCAGACAGGGGCGTCCGCACGCGGACTGAGAAGCACCCTTTGAACCTGAACCAGATCATGCTGGCGGAGGGAGTCACAAAGACGGAACCTTGAGTCTTTGTCTGCTCCGCTGAACAAAACGGGCAGCTATGTCGACACAATCCTCCTGTGGCGAACTTCTGACGGCGATGCGCCAGGCCAATCCCCTGGTTCAGTGCATCACCAATGATGTTGCCATGAACATTGCGGCGAACGTCTTGCTGGCTGCTGGCGCCTCGCCGGCGATGGTGAGCGCCGAGGAGGAGGCCGGCGAGTTTGCTGTCATTGCGGGCGCTGTCACCATCAACATTGGTACCCTTTGGTCAGGTGGTGTTGCCGGCATGCGTGAGGCGGCAAACGCTGCTCGGCGTGAAGGAAAGCCCTGGATACTCGATCCAGTCGCGCACTATGCAACAAGTTTCCGGCGCGACATTGTCAACGAGCTCATGGGACTCAAGCCCACGATTATTCGCGGCAATGCGTCAGAGATCTTGGCTTTGGCAGGCGAAGAGTTCCGCGGCCAGGGCGTTGACAGTGGCGATAGCGCGCTTTCTGCACGCTCGGCTGCCGAGGCGCTGGCGCGCCGGCACGCAAGTATTGTGGCAGTCACCGGGGACGTAGACTTCGTCACGGATGGGGATCGTTCACTCGCCATCGAAGGTGGCTCTCCGCTCATGCCCAAAGTTACTGCCCTCGGCTGTGCGCTTACCTGCCTCGTCGGTGCTTTCGCGGCAACGGTACCCGAACACCCTTTCGAGGCGACAGCTGCAGCACTTGCCCTGTTCGCCGTTTGCGGTGAGGCCGCCGGCAGACAAGCTAAAGGACCCGGTTCTTTCCAGCCGTTGTTCCTGGACGCCCTTTCCTCCATCGGCGGCCAACTGCTGGACGCCAATCTCCGGACGAGATTGCTTTGAAGACTTTTAACCTTTCCCTGTATCTGGTGCTGGATCCAATTCTCTGTCGACAGTTCGGCATGGTAGAAACCGCAACGCAAGCTGTCGCGGGTGGAGTAACGATGGTACAGTTGCGGGACAAAGCCGCCGATACTGCCGCCATGACCGAGGCCGGACGTGCCCTGAAGGCCGCCCTCGCGGGAACAGGAGTGCGGCTGATTGTCAACGACGATGTGGATGCGGCAATCGCTATCGACGCCGATGGCGTCCATGTCGGTCAAGCTGATCTGGAAGTTGCAAGAGTACGCGAGCGAATCTCTCCCGACATGATCCTTGGCCTCTCGGTTGAGACAGTCGAACTCGCAAGAGCAGTCGAGCCGAAACTCGTTGACTACGTCGGCGTCGGCCCGGTCTTCGCAACAGGCACCAAACCAGACCACAAAGCTCCGATCGGTTTCGAAGGACTTCGGAAAGTCATCGCGGCCGCACCCGTTCGTGCGGTCGCCATCGGAGGATTGAAGGCAGAGCATGCTGCACACGTGCTGGCATCAGGCGCAGAGGGGCTGGCCGTCGTCTCCGCTATCTGCGGCACAACTGACCCTCAGGCAGCAGCCAAAGCCATCGCCGCTGAAATTGGGAGGAGCAGACGATGATCGCGAATGTTCTCGCTATCGCAGGCTCCGACCCGTCCGGCGGGGCAGGCATCCAGGCGGATCTGAAAACCTTTTCCGCGCGCGGCACCTACGGTATGGCTGTTCTTACGGCGCTGACGGCACAAAACACACAAGGCGTAACCGGCGTTCACCTGGTTCCACCGTCCTTCGTTGCCGATCAGATCAAAGCGGTCTTCGCAGATGTTCGAGTGGATGCGGTAAAGATCGGCATGATCGCCACTGCAGAGATCGCGGAGGCCATTGCCGATGCTCTGGGGGCATTTCCAAGTGTCCCGATTGTCCTGGATCCCGTCATGATTGCCAAGGGCGGCGCTTCGCTTTTGGCAGAAGACGCGGTCGCGGCGCTCAACCACCGCCTGCTCCCACTTGCAACGATTATCACGCCCAACCTGCCGGAAGCTGCGGCACTGCTTGCTGAAGAGGAGGCGCGCGATAGGCAGGAAATGGCAGCACAAGCAAGACGGCTGCTCGCCCTAGGGCCTCGTGCGGTGCTGATCAAAGGTGGCCATCTAAACGGGCCCGAGAGTCCGGATGTCTTCGCGCAGGAAGGCTCGCTGACGTGGTTGGATGCCCTGAGAAAGACTACCCGCAACACTCACGGCACTGGCTGCACCCTTTCGAGCGCCATTGCTGCTGAATTGGGCAAGGGCGAGAACCCCGCCAGGGCGGTTCAACTTGCGAAGGAGTACACTTTGGCTGCCATCTCACGTTCCGACGATCTCTCGGTCGGCACCGGGCACGGGCCGGTTCACCATTTTCACCCGTGGTGGTGAAGTTTGACGCGCGAACATCGCTGGCGCTTTCCTTTTCTCAGCGAACCGTCCGTTCGACAGCGAGCAACCCGGGATCGGCTGGCGTGTGCATGGCCAGGAACACGGCACAGCACTCACAGCGCCTTCTCCACCCCGAGATGCTGGCTCATTGCCCTCTCGTCAGCAAGTAGTTCGGCACTGGAACCTCGATAAACGATCGCACCCCGATCAAGGATGATCGCCTCATCAGTGAGGGGGAGGATTTTCCGCGCTTTTTGCTCGATGACGATGGCGGACGTCCCCTCACCTTGGACGATATGACGGAGAGCGATCATAAGTTCGTCGACGATGATGGGCGCCAATCCTTCCAAAGGCTCATCAAGAAGCAGGAGCCTCGGGTTCACCATCAGGGCGCGAGCGACTGCCAGCATCTGCTGCTCCCCACCAGACAGCTGGCTTCCCAGATTCCGCCGCCGCTCCTTGAGACGCGGAAACATGGAATAGACCCGCTCAACCGTCCAGGGACCCGGCCGCGAAATCGCGGTCAGATTCTCCTCGACGGTCAATGACTTGAAGACGTTGCGCTCCTGCGGCACCCATCCGATACCAGCTGCAGCACGCCGATCGGCCCGGAGGCGTGTGATGTCACGGCCCATTAGATGGATCGCCCCGCTGTGATGGGTCGTCAACCCGGCCAACGTGTCCACAAGGGTGGTCTTGCCAGTCCCGTTCCGGCCAAGCAACGCGAGCGCCCTGCCTTCCTGAAGTGTCAGGTCGACGCCAGCAAGCACTGCTGCGGCGCCATACCCCGCGAACAGCTTGTGTGTCGAAAGCAGAGGCGTCATGCAGACTCTCCGAGATAGACTGCCTTGACGTCAGGGTTCGCTGCGATCTCAGCGGCGGTCCCTTCCGCGAAGATTGCCCCTGCAACAAGGACAGAGATCCTGTTCGCAAACGAGAAGACCAGATCCATATCGTGCTCGATCAGCACCACCGTGACATCGGCCGGCAGGTCCGAAACAATCGAAAGTACTTCATGGCGTTCGTCCTCCGGAACCCCGGCAGCGGGCTCATCCAGCAGCAGCACCCGCGGCTTGGACGCGAAGGCAAGCGCTATCTCAAGCAGTCGTTGCTTACCGTAAGGGAGGCGGTTGGTGCGATCTGCCATGACGGAAGCGAGCCCGAAACGAGCAAGAAGGGCTGCGGCCTCGTCCACTGTTTTTCTGTAACTGCCAACAGCAGCCCACAGACGGCTTCCCAGCCCCTCTCGTTCCAATATGGCCAACATCACTGCTTCCAACGGTGTGTAGTCCGCAAACAACTGGTTGATCTGGAATGTCCGCGTCAGGCCCTTCTTTACTCTTGTGTGAGACGGGAGGTTCGTGATCTCCTCCCCATCGAGAAGGACCTGCCCGGATGTCGGGGAAAGCACTCCCGTCAGGATATTGACAAGAGTGGTCTTTCCCGCCCCATTCGGACCTATCAGCGCATGGCGCGCACCGCGTTCGATTTTCAAAGAAACGTCGTTGGTGGCGACGAACGCACCGAAGCGCCGCTTCAGGTCGCGCGTTTCCAGCACCGCAGTCATCGCTTGGTCCCCCTGAAACCAGGAAGACGCTCGGCCAGATCATCAATCCAGCGCGTCAGCCTTGCCCGCCCGACGAGGACTAGGATCACCAGCAGAAGACCGATCCAGAACATCCAATACTGCGGTGTCACGACAGACAGCGCGTCCTTCAACAGCGTAAATCCGATGGCGCCGAAGATCCCGCCGTAGAGATAGCCGGTGCCCCCGATTGCAAGGACCAGCAGCACGTCAGCGGAGCGGTGAAAAGCCAGAACGTCCGGCGAGACGAACGAGGTGGTGTGAGTAAGAAGGGCCCCAGCGAAGCCTGCCATCACTGCGGCCACTGTATAGGTGGTGACCAGCCGGCGCCGAACAGGCACGCCAACAAGGGCCGCCCGCACCGGGTTGCCCTTAATCGCCTTGAGCGAAAGCCCGAATGGTGAAAACGCCAATCGCCGCGCCACCAGGGTCGATAGGAACAGAACCACAAAGCAGTAGATAAAGCCGTTTCTTCCCCAAAGGTCGAAGGGAACAAGACCGAGAATCGGGTCGATACTGAAGCCACTCAGGCCATCGGCACCGCCGGTGAGCCACGCCATCTGGTTTGCAGCTTCAGCCATCATCAGCGCGATGCCAAGCGTGGTCATCAGCCGTGTCAGATCGGACCCGCGCAAGATCAGAAAGCTGGTTGCGTAGCCAAGCAGACCCGCCGCCGCACCTGCTACGAGAAGCCCGGCCACCGGCTCTGCTGTGACATACCGCGCAAAAAGCCCGGCAGTGTAAGCGCCCAGGCCGAAAAAGGCCGCGTGACCGAGAGAGACGATGCCGGCAAAGCCCAAGACGAGGTCCAGAGACACGGCAAAAAGAGCCAGGATCGCGATCTCCGTCAAGATCAGCATCTTGGAGGGCAGCAGGTAGACCGTAGCCAGAGCTCCCAGCCATATGAGGAGCTCGAAAGAACGGACGCTGCTTCGTCGCTTCATCAGACGGTGCGCGCGCGACTGGTCTACATGCTGTTCTTCGGCGCCTGTCTGAACGCTTTCCTGTACCGGCAGGCTCATCGCCCACCTCGCGCGAAGAGTCCCGCCGGGCGCAAGATCAGCATGATGATCATCAATCCATAAATGACGAACGGCCCTATCGCAGGTACATAGTACTTGCCTGCCACGTCAGCCACTCCAAGGAGCAGCGCTGCCAGGAAGGGACGCTCACCGTTGAAGTACCGCCGACCGCGACGACGATCAGGAAGTAGATCATGAACTTGAGCGGAAAGTTCGGGTCCAAGCCCAAGATCTCTGCGCCCATAGCGCCGCCCAGCCCGGCGAGACCCGATCCAAAAGCGAAGGTAAGCGCGAAAACAGCCGGAACATTGATCCCCAGCCCCATCGCCACACGCCGGTCGTCAACTGCCGCCCGCAGCCTGCTTCCAAAACGGGTTTTAGCCAGGATCAGTTGAAGTGTTACCACTAGGATGGCGCAGACAACGATCGTAAAAAGCCGATAGCGGCCGATGCCCACGCCACCAATCTCAGTCCGGCCTGAAAGTTCAGGTGGCAACTGGATGAGTTGCTGCTGGCCACCCATGATATAATCCGCAGCAGCAACCGACATGAAGACGAGCCCCACGGAGAATAGCACCTGATCTAGATGGCTCGCCTGGTAGAGGCGGCGGTAGAGCGTTGCCTCGAGAACGCCCCCAAGTATGGCGCTGGCCAGAAATGCCGCAGGTAGGCACCAGTAGAACGAGATGCCGAAACGATTCATCATCACGACCGTCACGTAGCCACCGGTCATCGCGAAGGCACCATGGGCAAGATTGATGAAGTTCATCAATCCCAAAGTTATCGTCAGCCCACAAGCGAGGATGAACAGAAGCATGCCATAGGCGATGCCGTCGAACAGAATTGTCAGCATGACGCCCCCAACAGTCTTGGACGGCCGACACCGGCCGGCCGTCCATTTGCCTTATTGGGCAGCGTTCGGATCGCGGATCTTCTCATACTTGGTGAACTCCACGTTGTAGAGCTCACCGTCGACTTCCTTGACCTCACGAATGTAGATGTCCTGGACGATGTCGCGCGTCTGCGGGTCGATCATGATGGGGCCGCGCGGGCTTGTCCATTCCATGCCCTTCATTGCTTCGATCAATTTTGTCCCGTCGGCATCGCCGCCGGTCTTCTCCAGGGCGGCGTAAGCGAGGTGCATCGCGTCATAGCCGCCGACCGCCATGAAGTTCGGCCGCATGTTGTCATTGTCCTTGCGCACCTGCTCGACAAAAGCCTGGTTTTCCGGGCTGTCATGGTTGGCTGAGTAGAAGTGCCCAGTGATGACGCCCTTGGCTGCTTCGCCGATGCCGTTTAGTAGGTCATCATCCGTCACGTCGCCTGTCGCAATCAGCTTGATGCCAGCGTCGGCCAAGCCCCGTTCGACGAATTGCTTCATGAACAGAGAACCGACACCGGATGGCACGAAGACGAAGACAGCGTCGGGCTTGCTGTCGCGCACGCGTTGCAGGAACGGAGCAAAGTCCGGATTCTGCAGCGGCACGCGCACAGACTCGATGATCTCGCCGCCCCCCTTGCTGAATTGGTCGACGAAACCCTTTTCGATGTCGTGACCTGGACCGTAGTCGGTCACCAGCGTGACGACACGCTTCAGGTCGTTTTCTACCGCCCAGGTCGCGACAGGAAGCGCCGACTGTGGTCCTCCCATGCTGGTCCGGACGTAGTATTCCGATTGGGGCATGATCGCCGAGGTCGTGGCCGAAGTGATGATAGCCGGGATTTTTGCCTGGTTGAGGACCGGTGCCACCGACATGGCGAGGGGAGTGAGGCCAAAGCCCATCAGCATGCTGACACCCTCATTAACCACCAGTTCCTGCGCGATCCGCCGCGTCTGGTCTGCGGTACCGGCATCGTCGCGAAGGACCAGTTCAACCTTCTTGCCGGCAACCTCGTCGCCGTTGAGCGCAATGTACGCTCGAACGCCAGCTTCGACCTGTCGACCGGTGGATGCGAATGGCCCGGTCATGGGCAAGATCAAGCCGATCTTCACCGCCTCTTGCGCCTGTGCCGGAAGCGCCGTTATGCATCCTAGCGCAAAACCCGCGGCGGCAATAAAGCTTCTTCTGTTGAGCATGCCTTCTCCTCCTCTAGAATGGATGCCACCGTCTTCGATGTCCCAAGCCCGCTGTTGACGGCCCAACGGTGCGCCTCAGTGAACTTGTCCGCGATCGCAGCACATGAAACCCCTGCGCAAGACCGCCGGATGTATACAGCGAGCAGCTTTCCTGCCGACCTCGCAAGAACCGCTTCGTGCTCGCCATTTTCCCTGACGAGCCTTGAGGTGAACCACTGGGGCTCTCGGTAGTTGAACCTGGCATCAAGCTCCTCCAAGCTCGACGACACCTCCCTCTTTCGACCGTCAGCCTATGGCCTGTATACAGTTACTGTCAATATGACGCACCGTGGACACATCATCCGGATGTGGCCTGTTTTCGACGCGTTCCACGTCCAAAAGCGCTTTCTATTTTGCCTGAGCAGCCATACGTGATAACGCCAGTCAGGTTATCTCGCGGCGTTTGCCCCGCGGCCGGATTTGCACGCCGACCGCTGCGGCGATGCATGGCAGATGACAATCTTCTTTGTGGGCATGCCTGACGGCGGCCCAGGTTATTTGCAGGGTAGGCGACCACGGGCTGTGAGCTATCAGCATTCAATGATCTGCTACACGGAAGGCATCAACCCCCTCGCGCCGGTAAAGTGGCGGGGGCTGGACGGCCTTATGAGTGTATTCTGGGAAGCTGAGGGACAGCCCGGGGCCCATGGCTACTACCTTTCGCCTGATCCCCGCATCGTGGTCTTCTTCAACGAGGTCTCTCCGCATATCCGCATGTCCAACCATGAGAACGGGTGGGGCAGACATGATCGCTCAATGAAGCAGGCTGTTTATGTTCCTGCTGGCCTGCCAATGTGGACGAAGTTCACCTCGGCCCATCGCTTTTCTCACCTAGACCTGCATCTGCATCAGGACCGGCTGCTGCGTTTCCTGGCGCCGTCTATCGGCGGATCAGCGGCCCGTTCGTTGCTGCGCCGGCCTGTTGAAGTAACGGATGTAGAGGCAATCAGAAGTTTGGCTGGCCTCCTGATCAAGGAGATTTCGGCCCCTTCGAGGCATCCTGTTTACGCAGAGAGCTTGGCGGGCAGCATAGCGACCGCCCTCCTGGACATCCCCAACGAATCTGCCTCCCCGAACAACGGACGGCTTACGCGGGCACAGATGAACAAGCTGATGTCCCGCCTCAATGCTTGCGGTGACGGTCGCCTGAGCGTGGCGGAGATGGCTGAGACGGTTGGACTATCGGAGAGCTGGTTCGCCAATGTCTTCAAGCAGACCACGGGAAAGACACCGCTGCAGTGGCAACTGGCGCGCCGCATCGAACGGGCCCAAAAACTGCTCACCGGCACTGATCTTACCGTTGCCGACATCGCAGCTCAACTCGGGTTCTCGGATCAGGCCCACATGACCAAGGCTTTCCGCCAAGTGGCCGGCGAAACACCGGCCGCCTGGCGGCGATTGCACGAGGGCGGTTGATAAGCACCAGTAGCCGCCGGAAGTGAGTTCCGGCGCTACTGGTCAGTCACCATGTCTGGCGCAAGGTGGCGTAGATGGTGCGGCCGGGGTTATAGTAGTAGGCGCCGCCATCATCGTTGGCGACGTGCTTCTCGTCGAACACATTGCTGACGTTCAACTGAAACGTCGTGTTTTCCTGTATCTTATAAGTGTAGGCGGCGTCGAAGACCACGGCACTGTCAGACTTTCGGGTATTCTCGTTGTCGAAGTAATAGGAGCCTATGAAGCGAGCACCGAGACCGAACGTCATGTCGCCGCGCCTTCCATTTCCTTCCAGAGTATAGGTGCCCCACAATGAGGCTATGTGCTCGGGCACCTGAGCGAAGCGATTGCCCTCGTACCCGCCGCTCGCATCTTTGATCTCGGAATTGATGTATCCGTAGGCCGCGATGACATTGATGTTGTTGGTCAGCTCTGCTTTGGCTTCGAGGTCGAAACCGCGGTGCCGGATCTCGGCCTGCGTGACCGGTAGGTACACCGGAGCCTCGCGCGTGGTGATATTCTCCATCGTCAGGTCGTAGACAGAGGCCGTGATCAGGGCGGGGAAGGCTTCTGGCTGATACTTAAGGCCTACTTCGTATTGCTTGCCGGTAGTCGGCTCCGTTCCGGTGCTCGGGGGAGCGACTGATTCCACATATGTCGAATAGGCGGCAAGCTCTTCCGTGATCTTGTAGGAGAAGGCGATGCGCTTGGTCATCTCGCTGTAGTCGGCGCTTTCCGAGGTGCCGGCCAAGCGGTCGGTTTCGCTTAGATCAAGCCAGTCGTTTCGCAGACCGACACTCGCGGTGAACTTGTCGAAGAAGGTCAGATCCTGCTGGACGTATACCGCTTTGGTATTCTGGTCGCTTGTAGTGCTGTTATAGGGAGCAAAAGGTACCGGCGCCCCGGCATAGATGGGATTGTCGAAGTTGATCGGTGGAGCGGCGGTGTAGTAGATCTCTCCTTCGGACTGAGCCTTGTTGTACTCAAGGCCGACAAGGGTTCGACTTTCGACATTGTCCAGTTCCGCTTCGTAGAGCAGATGGGCATCGATGATGAATTGATCGCTGGACCTGTCGCTCGCAAAATAACTCCGGTTGACAACCGTGTCCGCTCCAGACGCACCGTCAGCGTCCCAGATGTAGGCATAGCCAAAACCGGTGTCCGTCTTGCTGTAGCGCGCATTCGAGTTAAAGCTCAGGCCGTTGCCGAAATCGTGATCGAACAACAGGCTGTAGGTGTTTCGGTTCGTTTCGTCGTAGTTGAAGTCCGGCTCACCGAAGAAGCGGTCCCTGTCAAAGTCGGTGAATCTCGGATGGCCGCCGCCGCTTGGCGTTCCGTCCCGGTCGAGGTGATCGAACACGAATGACAGACTCGTCATGTCAGTAGGACGCCAGGTCAGGCCGCCCATGATGAAGTTTTCGTCGTCTCGCGAGTAGTCGTACTCCGCGTCGGACCGCTGGAACTTCCCAGTGAGACGATAAGAAAGGGTGTCGTCTTCTGTGATGTTATCGCCGAAGTCGAAACCTGCTTCCTTGTGGGAGAAGGAGCCACCTGTGCTATAGACTTCGCCGAAACGGTCGCTCCTGGGGGTCTTGGTCACGTAGTTCACCGATCCGCCAGGGTCGGAGACACCGAAGCCGGTGGAGTTTGCCCCCCTCAATACTTCTATGCGTTCGAAGGCAAAGGGTTCCTCCCGAACGCCCGTCCAGGTTCGTCCGATCATCAGACCATCACGATAGGTAAAGGGCGTGAAGCCGCGGATTTTGAAGTAGTCATACCGATCGTCGGAGCCGTAATAGTCCGTGTTTACGCCAGCGGTGTATTGAACAACCTGCTCTACGGTATCGGCGTTGCGTTCTCTCACTTCTTTGGAAGTTATGACGGAGACAGACGCCGGCGTTTCCAAGATTGGAGCTGGCATTTTTCCCACACCAGTTGTCTGCGTCGCCACAATTGTGCGTGCATCGTCGTCTGCGCCGCTCCCACTTCCTTCGATGACAATCGTTTCGAGCTCCGTACTTGAAGGCACCACATTGGTTTCCTGCGCCATTGCGGAGCCTGCCGAAACGACCGCGAGTGCCGTGCAACTGAGAAGGAGCGGCCGCCAATCATTGATGCCGATCCCCATCACATTCCCGCGTCGTCTATCAATCTTCATGGTCGCAAATCCGAGTTACTCTTACTGTTACTGCGCTGTCACCAACCGGAGGTTGCCGCGTCTGCTTCCCAACGTCGGTGAGGCTCATAAACGCGTTTAGGAGCCAGCCCCGGCGGCGTCATTAACTTGAGCCTGACCGTCCAGTATTGTAAATTCCTCTGGACTTGTAGGATCCACCTGAAACTTCCTCTGGTCGCTCGAAGAGCCAAGACGCAGACTTGACGGCGGCTAATGAACCTGACAGCAGAACTCCACTTAACACTGGAGGCCCTCATGCTGCGGTCTATTCAATTTCTTGCAGTGATCATCGGCTGGTGGGGGGCCTTTGCTGGCTCCGGCGCTGCGCAAGGCACGACATATCCGATCAAGATCGACCATGCTTTCGGAACCACCATTATCACTTCAAAGCCGGAACGGGTGGCCACTGTAGCCTGGGCCAACCACGAGGTACC
>DASYHX010000346.1:0-1609 GCA_035998065.1 Pseudorhizobium sp. | reverse complement strand
ATTGTAGAGCGGCTCGCCCATCCCCATCATCACGATATTGGTGACCTTGCGGTCGCTGGAGGGGATCATCGCCCCCTGCGGCACGTCGAGGTTCGGGAAGTCGCCGAGCCGGTCGCGCGCCAAAAGCAGCTGCGCCAGGATTTCTTCCGCAGTCAGGTTCCGCACAAGACGCTGGGTCCCGGTGTGACAGAAGGAGCAGGTGAGCGAACAGCCGACCTGGCTGGAAATGCAAAGGGTCCCGCGGCCTTCTTCTGGAATGTAGACCGTCTCCACCTCGACCGGCCGGCCGGCGCCACGCGGGGGAAAGCGCAGCAGCCACTTGCGGGTGCCGTCACTGGAAATCTGCTCCTCCACCACCTCGGGGCGGGCGATGGTGAAATGCTCCTTCAGCATCTGCCGCATGTCTTTCGCGACATTGGTCATTGCGTCGAAGTCTGAGACGCCGCGGATATAAAGCCAGTGCCAGAGCTGGCTGACGCGCATGCGCACCTGCTTGTCCGGAACGCCCTTGTCCTTGAGGGCGTCCGCCATCTGCTCGCGCGTGAGCCCGATGAGCGAGGGCTTGGTCCCCGCAAGTTCGGGGCGAACGACGAGCGGCGCTTTCACCGCAGGGTCGAGAACGGCTTCGGAGACTGACATCAATGGGTCCTGTTCAAACGCATGCGCCCGCCACGGCGAAGGGCTGATCGGGCATGTTGTGCTTGAGATTGCTGTGTCGGCTTGCGGAGCCGACGATCTTTGGGCCGCCACATACCATCAAATCGTGACGCCGTCACCAGTCTTCAAGACGCAGCAAAGGCCGGTCGTGCAACCGGCCTTTGCTGGAATGCTGTCGTAGCAAGGGTGCTACTTGCAGGACTCGATCTGCTTGAGCGCTGCCGAGACGCCGGACAGCGAATAGGCGTAGGAGGTGCTCGTACCGCGCCCAGAGGTCGCCTTGACGGTCATCTCGGACCCACCCTTCATGGCCGCGACCAGCGCCGGCTCTTCCGCGGCATTCTCGACCCAGGCTGCCTTATCCTTGGTGAACATCACGAAGGTCTTGCCGTCGATTGTGACGTTGACCTTGGAGTTCGACTGCAGCGGGTAGCCCATCATTGCCTGCGGTTCATAAGAAATGTTCTGTCCCGGGCGCTGCGACACAATGAAGAAGATATCGCCATGGTCGACGTTCGCCGGTTCCTTGGCCGTCGGCACGGAAAGTACGTAGCAGACGGTGCCGTTTGGGGACTGGTAGGAATAAGCGCCCCAGGCCTTGAACTGCTGGATGCGCGTCGGCGACTGGGCGGATGCGGCGCTGGCGGCTGCCAGCATGAATGCCAATGCGGTTGCTACGGTTTTTACAGACATGGTCTCCTGCCGCTTCTCTACTTTACGCCAAAAAGGCAAGCCTGGTCAGGCATCATCACGATTCGGTTTAATTTGACTTAATTGCGGTTACCAAACCGTCAACGGCGAGGCATTCGAGGCAAGATTGTCTCAAAATGCCCGGATCCACTGACTGCGGCCGAGAAACTGCGCGTCGGTTGTCACTGACAGGGCGATTTGGGCAAGAGTTTGTCCGCGGCCCCGAAGCCACGCCCGCACAGAAGCCTCAACCGGTTGAACG
>DASYHX010000341.1:0-3539 GCA_035998065.1 Pseudorhizobium sp. | reverse complement strand
TGGACGTGCTCGCACGCATGCGTCGTTCCGGAGACCGCACGCCGGTTCTCCTCCTGACGGCTAAGGACGAGGTCGCCGATCGAATAGCAGGGCTGGACTCGGGAGCCGACGACTATCTCGGAAAACCTTTCGATCTCGACGAGGTCGCCGCGCGGTTGCGCGCCATCGTCCGCCGTGGACACGGCAGAGCCGCAGGGCTTCTCGAATGGAAGGACGTGAGCCTCGACCCGGCACGCATGTCTGCATCGCGTGCCGGCACGGCGATCTCCCTCTCCCGGCGGGAGTTCGTCATCCTGCAGGCGCTGATGGAGATGCCGGGGGTCATCCTGTCCCGGTCGAATCTCGAGGAGAAGCTCTATGGATGGCAGGAGGAGATCGAGAGCAATACGGTGGAGGTTCACATCCACAAGCTGCGCGCCAAGCTCGGCGCGAGCTTCATTGAAACCGTGCGTGGCGCAGGCTATCGATTAAGGGCGGCGGAATGAACTCCATACGGATCCGGCTATTTGCGATCCTGATTGCCACGACCGGCGCGGTGTGGCTCTTCGCCGCCGCCTGGATCTATGCGAGCACGCAAGCCGAAGTTGAGCGCGTACTTGACGCCCGCCTGATGGAAGCAGCGCGCATGGTGAGTTCGCTGATCACGGATCACCAGATCGATCCCTCTGCGGCAGCGAGCGCGGCAACTGCCGATGCTCCCCCTTCGCCGTTCAAGGAAGCCGGCGGCAGCTACAGCCGCCAGCTTTCCTGCCAGATCTGGTCGCTGCAGGGCAGCCTTGTCAGCCGCTCGGAAAGCGCACCTGCGACCTCGCTCGCGAGCCACACGGACGGCTTTGAGGAAACCGAGATCGACGGAGAACGGTGGCGCGTCTATGCCGTCGTCAATCCCACGCTTGGCGTTCGTGTGCTTGTCGGCGACAGTCTTGAAATCCGAGACCGGCTGATCGGCGACGTCGTTAAGGGGCTTCTCGTTCCGGGCGTCGTTATCCTCCCGATCCTTGCTGGGCTGATCTGGCTAAGTGTTGGGCGCGGTCTCGCCCCACTGACGCGCATCGCTCAAGGACTTGCTGGCCGCTCTGCATCGGAGCTTCATCCTGTGGAGGCCGGCTCCGTCCCGCGGGAGGTGCGGCCAGTCATCCGGGCGCTGAACAGCCTGTTCGGGCGCGTGGCCGAAGCACGAGACCGCGAACGGAGCTTCACCGCCTATGCCGCGCATGAACTGAAGACGCCGCTTGCAGGTCTCAAGACCCAAGCGCAGATTGCCCTTCGAACCGACGACCCGGCCATCAAGCGAGAAGCCCTCTCTCGCATCTCCACCAGCGTCGACCGAACCAGCCGTATGGTCAGGCAGCTTATCGATCTTGCCGCCGTCGATGCGTCGCAAGACGTCGCGAGCGATGAGGAGGTCAATATCGCAGTCCTTGTCGGGGAAGTCGTTTCGGAGCTGGAGAACCAGCTCGCAGCGAGTGACGTCCATGTGGCAATGGAACTTTCAGACGAGGCTCAGCCACCCACCGTCATCCGGGGCGACGGGATTCTTCTTCGTGTGGCGATCCGCAATCTGATTGAAAATGCCATTCAGCATTCTCCAAAGGGCGGCGAAGTCAGGTGTCGCGTCCTGGCGAGGAGTGACGAAGTCTGCGTTGATATTCTGGACCAGGGACCAGGAATCACGCAGGAGGACGAAAAGCGCGTCACGGAACGCTTCTTCCGGGGATCGAAGGCCCATGGTCATGGAAGTGGCCTCGGACTGTCCATTGTCCAGATGGCGCTCGATCGTCTGGGCGGAAGCCTGACCTTCGAGAGAGGTGCGCGCTGGTTTGTTGTGAGAGCGTCATTCCCGCTCTGAGAGACTCAGATCCGCGTCCAGTTGAAGCACCCGGCTGGCAGGATCGAGTTGCTGATCAGGAGTGCGCCGTGAGCGTAGAATTGTCTGGCATCTCCTCCACCGGAAATGTCGACAGCCCAAACGGTGTCAGACGCATCGGACCATATGAGCCGCCCGCGGCTTGCCTCTAACCCTTCCATCGCACGCGCGACGGTCGCGCCGGGGCGGAACACGATCATCACGGTGCCGTCGTCTGGAGCAGGTAGCGCCGCGAGAGGTCCTGCGATGAAGGTTGCTATAGCAAGAGCGGCCGGTCCGCCGGGGGTACGACGGCCCGAACCACTTCGTTTACTGGACCTGCGCATCAGTAGCCCCAAGCCCAAGGGCAAAAGGCCGAAGACGGCGAACCAGAGCAAATCCCAGAACAACTGGTTTTCGACGTCCATCCGGATCCTGTGAATTCCGAGTATCCAATGGGAAAGGACACTGTCGAGAATGTGCCAGACGCCGAAGCCGATCATCGCGCTTGCGAAGAGGAGCCTGTCTGCTCCTTGGGCAGCAAAAGAGCGCCTCGACCGCCACAGCAGCCAAAGCCCCGCCGTGGCTATAACGTACATCAGCACGTGGAAAAGTCCGTCCGTCAGGATCAGGACGCGAATATCTTGACGTGCTTCCTCGATGCCGCTCAGGAGATGGTGCCATTGCAGGATCTGGTGAAGCAGTATTCCGTCGAAGAAGCCGCCGAGTCCAAACCCGAGCGCATATCCCGCCCAGATTATTGTCGCGGGGAAGCCCTGCTTCTCACTTTCGTCCGGTCGGATGACTGCCGTCATGCGCCGCCTCGTCTGATCCCGACGGCTCGCAGTACGGTATCAAGCTTGTTGCCGCCCTTGGCGTCGAAGTCACCTCTCAGCGCCTTCAACGCATATCTCTCCTGATTGATCTCTTCTGCTGTTCGGAAGCCCAGCCTGCGTAAAATTGGCAGCGGAGGGCACCAGCCTTGCATGGCGTGCTGGAATAGGAATCCGGTTACGATGGCGGGCAGCGCCAGCCATCTTCGGTCCACTGTGGCCGCCAGCATTGTTCCCGTGAATGCCAGGGTGGAAGCATTCGCCTCAAGCGTCCGCTCGATGTCCCATTCCCGATCAAGTTCGGCCAGCCTCGTTGCGATCTGGTCGGGATGGGTTTCGTAGTAGGCGAGCCTTTCTTCCATCTGCCAGCGAAGGCGGTTGTTGATCTCGTCGGATGTCTGGGCGCCGACCCGGTTCGCTGTCGTGGCCATGGTCTTGATCTCCTCTCCGCGGCAACCACAGGGGAAGCACAAAGTTCCGTCACTGGCCTTGAAGACAATAAATTATATAATATATTATAACGTATAATTACCCGAATGCGGAGTTGGTCATGCCTGTCACCAGATTATCCGAGAAGCTCTCGATCGCGTCTCAGCCAAGCGTCGAAGACATCCGTTCGCTGCGCGAAAACGGGTTCACGACGCTTATCAACAATCGACCGGATGGCGAGGAGCCCGGCCAGCCGGGAACAGAGGCCGAAGCCCAGGAAGCAAAGCACTGCAACCTGTCCTATACGTTCATTCCAGTCACCGGAGCCACCATCACCGAAGCGGACGTGCGTGCCTTCCAGCGCGGGGTCGCTGGATCTGAAGGCCTCGTCTTCGCCCACTGCAAGAGCGGCACCCGGTCTCTGAACCTCC
>DASYHX010000338.1:0-3147 GCA_035998065.1 Pseudorhizobium sp. | reverse complement strand
AGTCGGACGGCTATTCGTACAGGAGTCTTCCGGACCTGCCTATCCAAGCAAGGAAGTGCCGGTAAGGATCCGGTTGGGCCGGTGGTTGCATATATCGGCGTTGGCAAAGCTGGTACGCCGTGGTTGATGTAGACAGCCGGGGCAGGGACTTCGACAGCTACGCTGGCTTCGAGGGAGGGATCGCGAGAGCGGTTCGGGGAACGTAAGCTGAGGGGGAGCTATTCGCCCTCGCGATAGTCGTTAAACCTCAATCACCGGATTTGGTTCCTGAGCGTCAGCGTTCTTTACTTGGCGTCCGCCGGCTCTATCTCTTCCTTCATAAGAAGGAGCTGGTATGTCCGACGCTGAACTTGCCCCAAGAAAGCGATCACTGATGGAGAAGAGAGCGGCTACCGACGCAGCTGCACTAGCAATCATCGACAAGGAAACGGCTGATCGCGAGAAGAAGACTGAAAGGCTGCGCGCCTTGCGGCTGGCGCAGCCGGTGGCCGTGCCAGAGAAGCAACGGAAGGGCGGCCGCTAGGTCAGCAGAGCTCAAGCGGTTGGAACGCCCGGCTTGCTGCGCAAGTCAACAGACGTCTCCTATGGCCGCTGCGCGTTCCAAGCGTCGAGGAGAGACGCGCTGCCGGAACAGCGGTGATGAAGGAATGTTCCGCGACAGCATCAAGAGAGGCAGCCCGAAGCCACATCGCAGTTGAAGATGATGCAAGCTCAATCTTCCAGAGGCGGGATCTCACCGAACGAGACTAATAGCGTGGGGGACGTCATGTCGCCGGTCTCGGTGTCAACCATAACGGAATATGCCGCGACGCCCGGATGACGATCAGCCATCGCAGTAGCGATCCGTTCGGCCGTGACTGCGTTACTTGCCTGTCGAATCTCGCCAGGAGTCATTCCGCCCCTGCTCTTCTTGTAGGGGATGACGATGAATTTCTGCGAGATCACATTAGCCTCCTTTGGTGTCCATGTCGGACGCCGAAGAGGGGTCTGTATCAGGAAATGGTGGAGGGGTCTCAGGCAAAGAGAACCCGAGGCATTGCCTCGGGTGGCGGGGACGAGTGGAGCTGTTCGCTCGCGTGCGCCCGGTGCTTGCGGCGGTCATAAGCGATCAACCCGAGCGTACAAGCACCGGCTGCCACAGGGAACACGATCCAAAAGAGGATGTCAGCGTTCATGGTTTCAGCCTTCCACGGAAGTGCTTACTGCCAAATGCAATGCAAGGCCGAAGAAAATCCAACCCGCCAATGAAAGGGCATTCGTCGGCGTCATCGATAGGCCGGTGAGTGAGAACGCTTGACCTAGTACGCCAATCGCGAGCGTGGCCGTCGAAAGCCTATCCAGCGGGTTCGCCAGTAGTTTGTTCGCTCGTTACGGATGAGTGTCATTCTTCATCGTCTGGATAACCACCATATCGTACACTAGACGAAGCCGGTGTTAATGCAGATCCTGCACCCCATCCGCAGCTACGAGGCTTGTGACTGAGGAAAGATCGGCGTCCGGATTGATAAATACCGGCATGGTGATCGCGAGGATTGCCCCCAGGACATAGAGGGACATCTTTGCCAGAGCAAATTCGGCGGGTTCTGACGCCTGTCCAATCATACTGCATTGCATGATCCTCACGATCTGACCGCACCAACAGCGAACGGTAAATGAGCGCACAGCATTCGTCCGCAAGGCCTGTGTGAGACCGACCAGTGGAAATTCGGACATGGGATCATGAGGATGGTGCCCTCGCACAGGAATTGAACCTGGCTCTCCTGCACACGAAGCAGGTGCTCTACCGCTGAGCTACAAGGGCATCGGCGTGCGAGATGGATTGCACACGGTCCTCTCGACAGGAGCGGTTATATCAGCCGGTTCTTAAGGGCAGGTGACTCATGCGCCGACAAATTTATCAAACAGGAGAAGTTCATGGTGTCATGGAGGGTGCTTCCGCAACCCTTGCTTGGGGCTGACCACCTGAACCAGGAGAGGTGGGATTTCAGTGCATGTGATCAGTACAAGTCATTCGACCATGAGGGCAATGAACGTTGAGGTGGTCAGCACTGCGGTCTTCGGCGTCGTCGGAAACTCTCTCTAAAGCGCTAGCAATGATTGGCTCTTGAGCAGGAAGGGCACGCGCCCGCCGGGGCAAGGGTGAGGGGTGGCGGACGCGTGCTCCATAGCGCCAAGGCGGGGCGCTGAAGAGAACATACCTCTCTGCCAGCTGCGAGCATCTGCCGAAGGTCGGGCTCCTCTTGCGACCAAACGAAGGAAGCCCGCCAGCGGCGGCTGACGGGCTTCTCCGAAAAGTGCTCCCAAATCGCTGGGACCGGGAACAAGCCTAATCTGCCGGCAAAACCCTTCGATCTGGTTACCGTCTTCCAACAATCTCAACAATCAGGAAAAGATCTGGATCGCGAAGCGTTTTTCGCGGCGCTGCGAGGTAGCGGGAGCGGCGTGTTCTACTACGGGACGTCTCCACATCATTCATGGTTGATGATCATTCCAGCTAGAGAGCGCCTCAACTGCCTTTGTCATTCTGCTCCACTTTACTGCATCTTCTTCACCTTGGGCTTCATCCCGTATTTGGCGCGGCGAGCAACTGGCAGATCGGAGAGCTGAACTTTTGTAGAAAGAGAGAAAAAGTGGCGGGGAACAAGCAGCGGCATGTGACGGTCGCCCGGCGAGCTCATGCATGGCCTGCAAGGCAGGGATCCATGTTTCCGATCTCTTTGAAGCGGAGTATCGTGCCGTTCGATGCCTCGCCTGACGTAGTCAAACTTCCTTTTCGAGCCTAATCCCACCTTTCGACCGTTAACCGTGGCCGCTCGCCAGCTTCACCCTATTTCGACCTGCGTTCTTCGCCTCATAAAGCGCCATGTCCGCACGCCTGAATGCATCCTGCAGTTCAGGTGCCGAGGCGAGTGACGCAACACCGAAGCTCGCAGTTGGCGTTACTGGTAGATCCTCAATGGTTGTCGTTGCCTTTCGTAGCGTCTGGGCAAAGGACAGGGCGACGTCGGCAGGGGTACCTAGCAAAAAGATTGCGAACTCCTCGCCTCCGATGCGACCGATGGCTGAGGTGGCGGGCGCATAGTTGCGAAGGACCTTGCCGAAGGCCTGGATTACCAGATCCCCTACATGGTGGCCGTAGGTGTCATT
>DASYHX010000306.1:0-3029 GCA_035998065.1 Pseudorhizobium sp. | reverse complement strand
GGAGGTGCGCTCAGCCTGGGGCAGCAGGTTGTCGTGCTGCGCCGGATCGGCAAAGTCGGCCCAGTAGCGGATGTACGGCTGCCCGTAGGCCAACTCCGGGTCGATCAGACGCTGGCAGGGCAGACACTGGCGGCAAGCGACATCGGCATGGAGCCACTGCGCTTCAAGGCAGGTGACATGGTCATAATCGATGCGGCGGGCCAGGCGCTCGGCACGCGCCGGGCGGTGGATCAATGCCGCGATGCGAGCGGGATGCCGAGCGTGGACTGGCGTGGGGACGCCCAGCCAGCGGTCTGGCGTATCGGCGCCGGACCGCTCTTCACCGGCAGCTTCGCTGGACCGACCTTCATCGCCGACCTGCCCATGGAACTGGCGCCCTTCGCACCCTCCTTCAAGGGATGGGAAAAGCTGGCCGCCGCGCGGCCGCGCAGGAGCGATTATTGCTTCACGCCGGTCTTGTCCCTGAGCGCAACGGCGCAGGGTCAGCGGCCGCTGGTCATCGGCTACACGCTCCGCAACGGCACGACAAAACTCGGCGGCGGTGCGATGCAGGTGCAGATGACCCCGACAACCATGACACCCGACAGCGCGGCGGAGATGCGCGCCGCCCGACTGGAACAGGATTTCGCTACTGTGGCCCTGCCGCTGGCTAGCAAGGCCGCTGCGGCCCTCAAGCCTCCGGTCGAAGCGCAATTTACCACGAATGAGGAGAAGTGACTTGAACAAGATGAGCATCAAATGGGCAGGTGCGCTGCTGCTGTGCGCGGTACCTATGGCCGTACATGCGCAGTTCGGTGGTATCGGCAAGCTGAAGAGCGGCCTTGGCCTGGGCGGAAGTGAGAGCAGTGGCGAGAGCGTTGATACCGAAGCCTTCCTCGGCAACGCCGTCCGTTCGACCAAGAATGTCATGATCTCGGCTGTGGCGCTCAACTACGCGCTTGGGCTCAAGCAGGACAAGGCAGGCGCCCAGGCAGAGATTGCTTCGATCAGCGGGATGCAGGACATCAAGGAGATCGGTGCGACCAAGACGACATTCGCGTCGAACCTCAGCGCCATCGCCGATAATGAGCATCTGGCCGACGATGTGCGCGCACGCTACGAAAAGGGCTCTGACGCGGAAAAGAAGATGTTGTCGCTGGCGGTCGGAAACCTCGCTATCGGTGTCGCGCGCAACCTTGTGCTGGCAAAGCAGGCCCCTGAAGCGGTCAAAAGCGTGGGCAGCAATCCCATGTTGGTCAAGCGCGTCGGTCAACTCAAACTGGCAGGTGAACTGGTGGGGATGCAGGCGAAGGGGTTGAGCGGCATCGCGACGAAGCTGCCTGCCTTACTGTCTGCAGTGAAGATCAATGCCCCTGCCGCGCCCGAAACCACGGAACCTCAGGCGATCGTACTTTAGTGATGGGCACCGGGAAAAACCCGGATAGGAGCGATGAGCTCCATTAGCCATAGCCATGTTGCGACCCGAAGGAGACTCCGTTTCCTTCACCTGACCCGGCCGTCTCGGCCGGGTCATTTTCTCGAGCGGCTCAGCCGCGGGACTGCACTATGTGAAATTCTCTCAGCGACGGTCACACAGAATAGGAAGTCATTTTCCAATTAACCGTGGAACAAATGCAAGTTAATCCGGGCTTTAATAAGAAATTCCCATTGACTGCGCGATTAAGTCGATGGCATGTATGACGCATCATTACAGGGGGAAAACAATGGACCGCCGCAAATTTCTGAAGCCTTTCGCCGCCTCTGTCGCCACGCTGTTGGCTACCGCGCAGGCTCAGGCCGTCGTTCATCCTGAAACCGTCACCTCCATCGCCAAGGTTGTCGAACAGGCTGGTGCCGCGCAGGATTTGGTTCTCACCAAGGCTGACGCGTCCGTTCAGCTCGCCAGCCACGGCAGCCATAGCTCTCATTCGAGTCACAGTTCCCATTCGAGCCACAGCTCGCATTCCTCCAGCGCATATTGAGGAGGCGCGCTTCGGCGCGGAACTACTTGATGGACTCGGTGACCGGTAGAGCCCGGACAGTGCTACTGTCGCGGGCCGCCTTTTCGATGGAGGCCGTTAAGCGCGCCTCCTATTCCCTGATGGCGCAATATGATGTGTCGGTCGCCGTGTCCGACGATGATATCGTCTGTACATTGTCGCCAGCCAATAAAGCATCGCCAATGGACACCGCAGAACGCGATTTCCGACGTGAAGTCGTCGACCAGGACCTGCGAATCTCGATCGAGCAGCGGACCGAGGCCTATCGCGATACGATCCTCGGTCTCGCCTTCTCCCGCACCGGTCTCCAAGATGGCTAAGTTTCGCGATGTAGCGGCGTTCGACGATTCAGCGAGCTCTGGCTACACCATGCTGCCATGGCGCTTCACGTCGCTCGACGACGAGCGCTATGTTGCTACCAACATGGCCGGCGAATATCTGGCTATGTCGCGCGAGGAAATCTTCGACTTCGCATCTGGTCGCCTGCCAGCTAATGACGATCTTTACACTGATCTCAAGTCGAGGCACTTTCTGATCGACGCTGACACTGATGTTGCTGTCGACCTTCTTGCCCTCAAGGTTAGGACGAAACTCGCCCCTTTGGCAAACTTCACCGGGCTGCACATCTTCGTGACAACGCTCCGGTGCGAGCATAGCTGTCCCTACTGCCAGGTCTCTCGCGCCAACGATGATAAGCGCGAGTTCGATATGACCGAGGAGACGGCGATGCGCGCGCTCGATCTTGTCTTCGCATCCCCGTCACCCGCGATCAAGATCGAGTTCCAAGGTGGCGAATCCCTTTTGAACATGCCGATGATCCGTTTCATCGTGGCAGAGGCGCTCCGCCGCAACGCGACAGCGCAGCGCAATCTGGCCTTCGTCATCGCCACGAACCTGGCTGTTCTCGACTGTCCGCCGTCAGCACCAATGGCACAGATTTGAGGTTGTGATTTAAGGAGGATCTGGGCTTCGTCGTAGTGACGAAGGAACGAAGATGAAGCCCAGATCCTCCAATGTAAAATCGCCCGCCAAGGCCCCAGCAGAGCGGGT
>DASYHX010000300.1:0-26263 GCA_035998065.1 Pseudorhizobium sp. | reverse complement strand
TTGAGATGTCAGGTAGAGGTGGTTCACAAGCTGGGAGAAGGTGGCTCCCGGATGAACCAGAATGCCCGGCATAGCCGGTCCGTAGAGGGAATAGGCCATGAACAGCAGGGCGATGATGGGCAGCGGCCAGCCGACGGAGCGTCGCGTCGCCTCGAGCAGCACGACGATCAGAATTCCCCCAAGCACCACGTCGGTCGTCGTCGGATTGCCGACTCGGAAGGCGAGGTCGTCGAGGGGGATGAAGGGTACATGCAGGACCGCAATCACGGCACCGATGGCAAGCGCCCAATCGAAAAACGAAATGCCGAGGGGCCGAATGATGCTGGAGCGCGCGGGTTCGTCATAGCCCTGCTTGGAGAAGGGGAACACGAGAAAGATCAGGCCCAGCACGAAGGACAGGTGGATGCCCCGATGGAAAACCTCGGAAAACAGCCCGAAGCCGGCGGTGTAATAGTGGAAGATCGACAGCGCGACGAGCGCGGCACCCACCAAGCGGGCGGCAAGCGGTGCCAGGGGTCGGAAACGAATCTCGGAATCGAACTGTTCTTCCAGTTCTTTCGCTTTCGCCTCGTCCAGTTCCATGCGCGCCGGCTTCTGCTCGCTCTCCGCCATGTCCGTCCTCTTGGGTGTTGCTTATACGGAAAGCGGCGGCCTGCTCATGGCGGACCGCCGCTGTTGGGCCAGTCGTGTGGCTCTGCTACTTCAGAACGCCTGCTTCCTTGTAGAACCGTTCTGCGCCGGGATGCAACGGAATGCCGAGGCTTGTCGTCGCGTTTTCAAGCGTGATCATCTTGCCTTTAGCATGGCCCGCGTCGAGAGCCTTCCGGCTGGCGTCGTTCCACATGACCTTGGTGATGTTGTAGACGAGGTCGTCGGGCTGCTTGGCGCTCGTCACCCACTGGGCGGCGACCGAGATCGTCTGGGTTTCGCCGACGCCGGCGTAGGTGTCGGCAGGAACGGTGTCCTTGGAGAAGAAGCTGTATTCCTCCAGTAGCTTGTCCACCTCAGGACCGCTGATCGGGACCAGCGAGATGCCCGCGGATGTCGCAAGTTCGGATACCGCACCGGTCGGATAGCCGCCGACGAAGAAGTAGGCGTCGAGGCCGCCGTCGCGCAGCAGGTCGCCAGCGGGACCTGGCTTCAGGTGCTCCGCTTCGATGTCGTCTTCCGTCAGGCCAAAGGCGCCGAGAACGATGCGGGCGTCGACGATCGTGCCGGAGCCGGGTTCGTCGATTGAGACGCGCTTGCCCTTCAGGTCGGCAATCGAATTGATGCCGGCATCCTTGCGTGCAACGACGTGGATCGTTTCCGGATAAAGCGTCGCGATCAGGCGCAGGTCCTCAACCTTGCCCTTGCCTTCGTAGAGGCCAGTGCCGGTATGGGCCCAATAGGCGACGTCCGACTGCGTGAAGCCCGATTCCATCGAGCCGCCTTGAATGGCGTTGATGTTGGCGACCGAGCCGTTCGAGGAGACGGCGGTGGCAACAAGGCCTTCGACGCCTTGGCCTTCGGCGCCGGAGATGGCGTTGGCGATGAGGCCTCCGATCGGATAATAGGTGCCCGCGGTTCCGCCTGTGCCGATGCGGAAGAAGGACGGGGACTGCGCGAAGGCGACGCTGGCGCCCACGGCCAACACGCCCACCAGGGCCACAAAGCTCTTCTTGATTTTCATTTCGGGGTCTCCCTTTCTCCTGTTTTTCCCAGCATGGAGAGGCGCCCTTATGCTGTCAACCTTTCGGTCCTAGACAGTCTGCCCTCCCGGGGCATACCCGCTGCTATGGTAAAGACCGGACGCGTGAAGGCGTTTTCGAAACAAAACGAAAGGGATTCGAAAGCGATCGTCAGAAAGTCCATTGTCAAGCAGCGGAGTTCTGAGTTAGCTAATTGAGGCTTGGAAGATCAAGCGCACCCGCTCCTGTGGGTAGCGAACGAGCCTGAGGCGCGGAGCAAGCCGCGTCAGTGGTACAGGGAGGAATACATGTCCACGAAGATGATCGCTGCTTCCGCAGCAGCTGCCAGCCTGTCACTTTTCTGGGCCTCCAGCGCCCTGGCCGTCACTGAGCTTCAGTGGTGGCATGCGATGACGGGTGCGAACAACGAAGTTGTTGATACGCTCGCAAAGGAATTCAACGAGAAGCAAAGCGACTACAAGATCGTTCCGGTCTTCAAGGGGACCTATCCCGAAACGCTGAACGCTGGCATCGCTGCGTTCCGCGCCAAGCAGACGCCCGCCATCATCCAGGTTTTTGATGTCGGTACGGGCGTGATGATGGCTGCCGAAGGCGCTGTCATGCCGGTTGCGGAAGTGCTGGAAAAGGGTGGCTACGAGTTCGACAAGTCGAAGTACCTGTCGGGCATCACTGCCTATTATTCCAAGCCGGACGGCACGATGCTGTCCTTCCCCTACAACTCTTCCTCGCCGATCCTCTACTACAACAAGGACATCTTCGAGAAGGCGGGCCTGAACGTTGACAATCCGCCCAAGACCTGGCCGGAAGTCTGGGAAGCTGCCCGCAAGATCAAGACCAGTGGCGCTGCCGAATGCGGCTACACCTCCACCTGGCTTACCTGGATTCAGACTGAGAATTTCGCCGCGTGGAATAACGTCGCTTACGCCACCGACGAAAATGGACTTGGTGATACCGATGTGGAGCTGAAGTTCAACGAGCCGCTGTTCGTGGAGCACTTCCAGTCGATTGCTGATCTCGCCAAGGAAGGCGTGTTCCGCTATGGCGGCCGTACGTCGGAAGCCAAGCAGCTCTTCCTTTCGGGCGAATGCGGGATCCTGACGGAATCCTCCGGTGGCCTCGGCGATATCGTCAAGAGCGGCATGAACTACGGCATTGGCCAGCTGCCTTACTATGAAGGCGAAGGCCGTCCGCAAAACACCATCCCCGGCGGTGCTAGCTTGTGGGTCTTCGGGGGCAAATCGGACGAGGAATATAAGGGGATCGCAGAGTTCTTCAACTTCCTGTCCCAGCCGGAGATTCAGGCGCGCCTGCACCAGGTTTCCGGCTATCTGCCGGTGACGATGGAGGCATACAACACGACCAAGGAGTCCGGCTTCTACGAAGAGAACCCAGGCCGCGAGACGCCGATCCAGCAAATGATGGGCAAGGAACCGACTGAAAACTCCAAGGGCGTGCGCCTCGTGAACTTGCCGCAGGTTCGCGACATCATGAACGAGGAGTTCGAAGCTATGCTTGCAGGTGAGCAGGATGCACAGGCCGCCCTCGACAAGGCCGTCGAGCGTGGGAACGCTGCCATTCAGCAGGCGCTTGGCAACTAAAACGGCCGTTTCAGCCGCCCGGACATTCCGTCCGGGCGGCTTTTCATTCTCTGAAGGGTTCCCGCTTTGCAGAACGTGGTCTTCCCCAACAAGATACTCCCGTATCTACTGGTTGCCCCGCAGATCATCCTGACGGTGATCTTCTTTTTCTGGCCTGCCAGCCAGGCGCTCTATCAGTCGGCCATGCGGGAAGACCCTTTCGGCCTCAGAAGCACCTTTGTTGGTTTCGCTAACTTCACCGCCATCTTCAACGACCCGAACTACCTGCACTCGCTGCAGGTCACGGTGGTCTTCAGCGTGGCTACGGCGGTGCTCGCCATGGGCACGGCGCTACTCTTGGCGACCGCTGCCGATCTTGTGGTGCGTGGACGCGGATTTTACCGCACCTTCATGATCATTCCTTATGCGGTTGCACCGGCCGTTGCCGGTATGCTCTGGCTCTTCATGTTCAACCCCGCGATGGGGACGTTTGCCTATCTCCTGCGCCGCAACGGTGTGATGTGGGATCCGCTGCTTGACGGCAACCAGGCCATGCTGCTGGTCGTCGTTGCGGCGGCCTGGAAGCAGATCAGCTATAACTTCCTCTTCTTTGTCGCCGGCCTGCAGGCCATCCCCAAGTCTCTCCTGGAAGCCGCCTCCATCGATGGCGCCCGCGGTAGCAGACGGTTCTGGACCATCATCTTCCCCTTGCTTGCGCCAACGACCTTCTTTCTCCTGGTCGTCAACACGGTCTATGCCTTCTTTGACACCTTCGGCATCATCCACGCTGTTACGGGCGGCGGCCCGGCCAAGGCAACCGAGACCCTGGTCTACAAGGTTTACAACGACGGGTTCGTGAACCTGAACCTTGGCTCATCGGCGGCACAATCTGTCGTGCTGATGGTGATCGTGATCGGCTTGACCGCCTTCCAGTTCCGCTTCGTCGAAAAGAAAGTGCATTATGGTTGAGGCTCGCGCATGATCGAGAACCGTCCCGTCGCGAGGCTGATGGCCCATCTGATGCTGATCATCGGCATCATCATCGTCGCCTTCCCGATTTATTATACCTTCGTCGCCTCGACGATGACCTCGGTGGAGATCATCCGAGCGCCGATGTCGCTGCTGCCGGGGAATCATTTCGTCGAGAATTACTCGGGAGCCATGTCCGGCGGTCTCGAGCGGGTCGTCGGCGTGAGCCTCGAGAGGCTCCTGTTCAACACCTTCGTGGTGGCTATGGCGATCGCGGTTGGTAAGATCATCATCTCCTTCCTGTCGGCCTTCGCAATCGTCTTCTTCCGTTTTCCGTTTCGGATGGGCTTCTTCTGGATGATCTTCATCACCTTGATGCTGCCCGTGGAGGTCCGCATCCTGCCGACCTACAAGGTGATCGTCGACCTTGGGCTGCTGGACACCTATGCCGGTTTGACCCTGCCCCTGATGGCGTCTGCGACAGCGACCTTCCTGTTCAGGCAGTTCTTCCTGACGATCCCGGGCGAGATGGTGGAAGCTGCCCGCATCGATAATGCCGGGCCCTTCCGCTTCATGAAGGATATCCTCCTTCCCCTCTCGAAGACGAATATCGCAGCCCTCTTCGTGATCCTCTTCATCTACGGCTGGACGCAGTATCTGTGGCCGCTGCTCGTGACCAACGATGCGAAGATGAACACGATTATCATCGGCCTGCGGCGTCTGGTCGATTTCACCGACGCGTCCACCCCGTGGAACTACGTCATGGTAACCGCGGTGCTCGCCATCATCCCGCCTGTTCTGGTGGTGGTGCTGATGCAGCGTTGGTTCGTCAAAGGTCTTGTGGAGACTGAAAAGTAATGGCCGAAATTGAACTCAACGACGTCCGCAAGGTCTATGCCGGCAATATCGAGGCGATCAAGGGGGTGTCGCTCCATATCGCCGATGGCGAAATGATCGTCCTCGTCGGCCCATCGGGCTGCGGCAAATCCACCCTATTGAGGATGATCGCGGGGCTGGAGAGCATCTCTTCTGGCGAGATCTCCATCGGCGGGCGGGTGGTCAATCAGCTCGAACCATCGCAGCGCGACATCGCGATGGTGTTTCAGAACTACGCGCTTTATCCGCACATGACGGTGCGGCAGAACCTCGCCTACGGCTTGAAGAACCGCAACACGCCGAAGGACGAGATCGATCGCCGAATTACCGAAGCGGCGAAGGCGCTGGAAATAGAGCAGTACCTCGAGCGCAAGCCTCGGCAGCTGTCCGGCGGTCAGCGTCAGCGCGTCGCCATGGGCCGCGCGATTGTCCGCAAGCCCGCCGCTTTCCTTTTTGACGAGCCGCTGTCAAACCTCGATGCCAAGCTGCGTGTCCAGATGCGGGTTGAGATCCGTCGCCTGCAGCGGTCGCTTGCCACCACGAGCGTTTACGTCACCCACGACCAGATGGAGGCAATGACGCTGGCGGATCGGCTGGTGGTTCTCAACGGGGGAAAGATCGAGCAGGTCGGAACACCGATCGAGCTTTACGAGCGCCCGGCCTCCACTTTCGTTGCCACCTTTATCGGCTCGCCGTCAATGAACCTGCTGAAGCGTAAGGCTGTCGAGGGGAGCGGCTGGGCGCTCGCCACTAGCTCCGGGGTTGCAACAAGTGTTGATACGGTTGGCATACGTCCGGAAGACATCGTCATCGCCAATGAAAACGCCCCGGCGGATTTCACAGGCGAGGTCAAGGTCGATGCGGTGGAACTGGTGGGTGCCGAAAGCTACGTCCACGCGTCGCTCGCCGATGGCAGTGCGATCGTTTTTCGTGTCCCGGGGCGCTCGCAGATCGGTATCGGCGAGACGATCCGTATCGCCGCCGCCCAGCCCAACATCCACATGTTTGACGTGACAGGCAAGCGGCTCGACTAACAGAGGTGCAGCCTCCAAATGCTGGAACGCAAGAAGCCCCCGACGGTGTTCGTCGGGGGCTTCTTCATTTCGACGGATATGGGCGCAGTCTTATTCTTCGTCGCCGTCGCGGTCGGCTTCCGGATCGAAGAAGTCTTCCGGACGAAGGGCATCTTCATCGACGCCGTAGATGGCGTCTGCGGAGGTGAGGGTCTCGCCCTGCGCCTGACGCTCGGCTTCCTCGACGGTACGGGCAACATTGATCTCGATCTCGATCTCGACTTCAGCGTGCAGCAGCAGGGTGACCTTGTGGAGGCCGATGGCCTTGATCGGCAGGCTGAGATCCACCTGGTTGCGGCCGATGTTGAAGCCTTCGGCAGCGAGCGCTTCAATGATGTCGCGAGCGGCGACAGAACCGTAGAGCTGGCCAGTTTCGCCGGCCGAACGAACCATGATGAAGGTCTTGCCCTCAAGCACGTCGGCGACCTTCTGGGCTTCCGACTTGCGCTCGAGATTACGGGCTTCAAGCGTCGAACGCTCGGCTTCGAAACGCTTCTTGTTGGCTTCATTGGCGCGCAGCGCCTTGCCCTGCGGCAGGAGGAAGTTGCGGGCGTAGCCGTCGCGAACCTTGACGGTTTCGCCCATCTGGCCGAGCCGAGCAATACGCTCGAGGAGAATAACGTCCATGGTTTTGTCCTTTCGGGTTGGTGTCTAGATGTCGGTATCGGGTTGATCTGGTTTCTTCGCCGGCGTCAGGGCGATCGTTCGCCTGGTGTCGGCAAGACCGAGCACGAGGATGAAGAACGCCGGCAAAAGCATGAGAGACGAAAGATAGGCGAGAACGAGAACCGGCAGGCGCCAGTCCTTTCCCTTGCTGCGGAAGTGCAGACCGGCAAAGCCTGCCATGAGGAAACCGGCGCCGAAGGTGCCGCAGATGGTCGCGCCAATCATCGCTGGAACGCCATCGAAGAACGTGAGGATAATGCCTGCCAGGAAGATGAAGATCGCGTTGCGGCTCATCCTGAGCGCGGAAGGCATGTCTTCCCGAGGGCGCAGGGCGCGGGGGGAACGTGATACCACGCGAGAGGCGATGTAGTAGGCTGCAAACAGCAGCAGGACCCAAAGTCCGCCCTGGATCATCGGCAGCATCAGCACGAACATGGACTTTGTCTGTGCAAGCGCCGCGGGATCGGGCGTCAGCGTGGGGTCTTGCCCCTGAAGGGCTTCCGTCATCATGTCGACCATCTGGTTGGTCAGTTCCGGGCCGTAGCCGATGACAACGCCGAGTGCGATGACGGCGAGCGTCACCAGGCCGCAGAGATGCAGCAGGATGTCCGAAAGGGGATACCAGGCCAGAAGATCGTCCGGCCCACCGAGTTCGGAGGCGGGACGAGCCAGATTGGCAAGATGCGACAGCCATCCTGCGGGGAAGAGGGTAAAGGCAACCATCGTCAGCGCGAAGGGGAGCGACAGGAGGGCGGCTCCCAGCGTCGCGGCTGCGACGATGGCGGTTGCAGCCGCGAGGTTGCCCCAGCCAAGCCCGGCGATCAGGATCGGCAAGGCGGAAGCCGCGTAAAGCACCGACGCGAAAGACGGCTGCGACATCGCACCCAGCGCGAGCAGGGTGGCAACGACGCCGGCAAGAATGCCGATCGGCAGCACTGTCTGTTTCGGTGTCTTCACGATCTCGCTGTCCTGCGTAGAGCAGTTAGGGGAGGCCGGCCGACCGATGCGTCAGGCGCTTGTCCCCAACATGGGATTTTCTGGCTCCGATCCGCGCCCATCGCGGAAGGGACGACCCGCCGATGTTTCGGCGGGTCCCATTTGTGACTTAAGATACGACGTAGGGCAGCAGGCCGAGGAAACGGGCGCGCTTGATGGCCTTGGCCAGTTCGCGCTGCTTCTTTTGGGAGACGGCCGTGATGCGGGACGGAACGATCTTGCCGCGCTCGGAAATGTAGCGCTGCAGGAGACGGACGTCCTTGTAGTCGATCCGCGGTGCGTTGGCGCCCGAGAAGGGGCAGGTCTTGCGACGGCGGTGGAACGGGCGGCGTGCGGGAGCAGAGGATGCTTCAGCCATTGTGTTTTCTCCTTAAGCTCGATTACGCGCGGTCTTCGCGCGGACGGCGCTCGAAGCCACCCTCACGCGGGCCACGGTCGGGACGAGGGCCACGATCGCGATCGCCGAAGCTCGGACGGTCGCCATCACGACGCGGACGGTCGTCACGGTCGCGCTTCTGCATCATGGCCGACGGTCCTTCTTCGTGCTTCTCGACGGAAACCGTCATGTAGCGAAGGATGTCTTCGTTGATGCGCATCTGCCGTTCCATCTCGTGCACGGCAGCAGCCGGCGCGTCGATGTCCATCAGGGCGTAATGAGCCTTGCGGTTTTTGTTGATGCGGTAGGTCAGGGACTTGAGGCCCCAATTTTCTACGCGCCCGACTTTGCCGCCGTTAGCTTCGATGACGCCCTTGTACTGTTCGACGAGGGCATCAACCTGCTGAGCGGAAACATCCTGCCGGGCAAGGAATACGTGTTCGTAAAGAGCCATGTAAGCTTTGCCTTTTCTTGCGGTTGTGTTCACCCGGTTTCGGCGGCTAAGCCTCAACGACTGCTCCTGATAGGCGAAAAGCCAAGCAAGAAAAGTTGTTTGATCGAGACGGTCGAGAGCGGAGACACGGGAGGCCTGGACCTTGTGGTCCATGCAGCTCGGTTGCCCAAGCCTGCCCTCCGTTCAGCCACCAGCCAGAAGACCGGGTGTTCGAACAGGCGCGCTTATACGCTCATTTTCAGCAAAAGCAAGGCTCGTGCGGATCTCTATCTAACGGGTAGAGGCGGAGCGTCTGCCTCACACCTGTACAAGAAGAACCGTGTACCCGGCATATCCCGCCAGCATCGCACCGGCCGCAATTCGGTTTATGCCCATCTTGCTGAACAGAAAACCAGCCAACCCCAAGGTCACCAGGAGCATGATCGGCACGTCGAACCAGCCAAAGCGTTGGTCGACCCCGATGGGATGAAGCAGAGACGTCACGCCGAGGATGAACAGGATGTTGAAGATATTCGATCCGACGACATTGCCGATCATGATGTCGGAGTGCCGCTTCATCGCAGACATGATGCCCGTTGCAAGCTCGGGAAGGGATGTGCCAACTGCAACCACGGTAAGTCCGATCACTGCCTCGGATATCCCGAAATAGCGTGCGAGATTGGTCGCGCCGCGGATAAGCAATTCTGCGCCGACGAAGAGGGTCGCGAGACCGCCGAGGATGAGCAGGGCTATCATGGCTGGCTTCAGTTTCTTTTGCTGGACGATGTCCTGGCTCAGCGCTTCCGCCCGTGTCTTGCTCATCCTGTAGGTGTAGAGGAGGTAGGTGATCAGAAGTACGACCATCAGCAGACCGGCCAGACGGCCGATTGCTTCGAACTGGACGAGTGCCAGAAGCAGGACAGAGGCACCGACCATCACGAGTGCGTCACGCCGGACATTGTTGTCCCAGTGCGTGATCGGAAAGATCAACGCGCATACGCCGATGATCAGGAGAATATTGGCCGTGTTGGAACCGATGATGTTGCCGAGCGCGATATCCGGGGAGCCGGCAAGCGCGGCGCGTACGGAGACCAGGAGCTCAGGCATGGATGTTCCGAAGCCTACGATGACCAGCGAAACGATCAACGTCGGAATGGCCAGCCGCATCGACAGGGCAACCGCTCCCCGCAGGAGCCACTCCGCGCCGAAATAAAGTCCTACCAGTCCGCCTGCGACGGACATTGCATCCAGCACACGAGTCTCCTGTCGTTGTCTTTGTTCCAAATCGACGTTTCGCAGGTGGGAGCGGATCGGGGGATTGGTACCCTCCAAGGCATCACATTTCTGTGGGTTGCAGGTCCTCGGAGTACATTCTCGTACCTTCCGCGCATGAAGCTGCGCGGAAGGTACGAGCCCCCGAAGGTCACATCGGCATGGGATAGCGTCGATGTACCTGTGCGATGTCTTCCAGGATCGGGTCGTCCAGCGTGAGATCCTTGGCGCCGATCGCCGTCTTCAACTGCTCAACGCTGGTCGCCCCGATGATCACCGAAGCCATGAAAGGTCGGGTGAGGCAGAAGGCAATCGCCATTTGGGCAAGATCCAGTCCGTGGCGTGCTGCGACTTCCCTGTAAGCCTTGACTGCCGGTTCCTGCAGCGGCTGCAGGCGACCTCCGAGGTCGGTGTTGATGGTTGCTCGTGATCCCTGCGGTCGAGCACCCTCGAGATACTTGCCGGTAAGGATGCCGGCTGCAAGCGGGGAATAGGCAAGCAGGCCGACATTCTCATGATGGGAAACCTCCGCAAGATCGAGGTCGAACTGTCGGTAAAGCAGGTTGTACTCGTTCTGGATCGAGGCGACCCGCGGCAGACCTTTCTCCTCCGAGAGGCGAAGGTACCTCAGTGTCCCCCAGGCACTGTCGTTGGACAGCCCTACCGCACGTACCTTGCCTTCCTTCACAAGGTCGCCGAGAGTAGAGAGGATGTCCTCGATCTCTTGTGCCGCCTTGGCACGATCCTGCTGGGATGCGTCGAACGTCCAGCATTGGCGGAAGTGGTAGCTGCCGCGGTTGGGCCAGTGGATCTGGTAAAGATCGACATAGTCCGTCTGCAGCCGGCTGAGGCTTGCTTCCAGGGCTGCTCGGACACTGGTGGCATCGAGATCACGACCACCGCGGATGTGAGGACGGCCGCTCCCTGCGACCTTTGTTGCCAGCACGATCCGGTCTCGCATGCCGCTCTTCTTCATCCATGCGCCGATGAATTCCTCCGTGCGTCCGTAGGTCTCGGCGCTGACGGGGGTAGTGGGGTAGAGCTCAGCGGTGTCGAAGAAGTTTATGCCCGCGTCAACGGCATGGTCCATCTGCTCGTGCGCTTCGGCTTCGGTGTTCTGCGAGCCCCATGTCATGGTGCCGAGGCAGATTTCCGACACGGAGATGTCCGTGCGTCCTAGTGTGTTGAATTTCATGAAGTCGGTCCTGTTTTGGAAGGTGGGGGAGTTTAGGCAGGATTTTGGGAGGCGCAACTGTTAGCAGCCGGATTGCTGCTGGACTTTGCAGCCCTTCTGTTCATCGTCCCTTGATCAGCGAAATCATCGGCTGGCTCAGCGGTGGCACGGGAGGTGAGGCGACCCTCTGCCTTGACACCCGCGCCGGGAACGTGAATTGGAAGGGCAAAAAACATAGGGAAGGATCTCATCCCATGAGCATTGCATTCACGTTTCCGGGGCAAGGTAGCCAGGCCGTCGGCATGGGCAAGGAACTTGCGGATACGTTTCCCGAGGCCCGCGCAGTCTTTGAGGAGGTCGACGAGGCGCTTGGGCAAAAGCTATCCGACATCATGTGGAACGGCCCGGAGGAGACTCTGACGCTGACGGCCAATGCGCAGCCGGCACTCATGGCGGTTTCCATGGCAGCGTTGCGCGTTATGGAGGCCCGCGGCCTGAAGCTCGACGACAAGGTCTCCTATGTCGCCGGCCACTCACTCGGGGAGTATTCCGCTCTTTGTGCAGCCGGTACGTTTTCGCTCGCCGATACGGCCCGTCTCCTGCGTATCCGCGGAGATGCTATGCAGTCGGCAGTGCCGGTCGGGGAAGGCGCCATGGCCGCAATCATCGGCCTTGAGCACGGCGACGTCGCCGCAATCTGTGAAGAGGCAACCAACGCAGGCGTTTGTCAGATCGCCAACGACAACGGCGGCGGCCAGCTGGTGATCTCCGGTTCCAAGGCGGCCGTGGAGAAAGCCGCGACACTTGCTACCGAAAAGGGCGCCAAGCGCGCCATCATGCTGCCTGTTTCCGCACCTTTCCATAGCGCCCTGATGGCCCCCGCCGCCGACGCAATGCGACACGCTCTTGCGCAAGTCGAAAAGAACAATCCGGTGGTGCCAGTTGTTGCCAATGTTCGCGCGGCTCCCGTTGCCGACGCTGGCGAGATTGTGGACCTGCTGGTGAGCCAGGTGACTGGCCAGGTCCGTTGGCGCGAGACGGTGGAATGGCTAGGGGCGAACGGCGTCACGGATCTCTACGAAGTCGGCGCTGGCAAGGTGCTGACCGGTCTTGCGCGCCGCATCGACAAGTCGATATCCGGTACGGCGATCAATACGCCGACCGACATCGAAACAGCACTCACTGCGATTCTCGGCTGACCAACTCCGAAGGGATATGACCATGTTTGATCTGACCGGCCGCAAGGCCTTGGTGACGGGCGCAACTGGCGGGCTCGGCGAAGAGATCGCCCGCCTTCTCCACAAGCAGGGCGCGACGGTCGGCCTGCACGGTACGCGAGTGGAGAAACTGGAGGCGCTTGCTTCCGAACTTGGTGATCGCGCCACGATCTTCCCCGCCAATCTTTCCGACCGCGCAGACGTCAAGGCACTCGGTGAAAAGGCTGAGGCCGATCTGGGAGGCGTCGACATCCTCGTGAACAATGCCGGCATCACAAAAGATGGCTTGTTCGTCCGGATGAGTGACGAGGACTGGGACAATGTTCTGGAAGTTAACCTGACATCCATGTTCCGCCTGACGCGCGAACTCACGCATCCGATGATGCGCCGCCGTTTCGGCCGCATCATCAACATCACGTCGGTCGTTGCTGTCACCGGCAATCCCGGCCAGGCGAACTATTGTGCCTCCAAGGCCGGCATGATCGGCTTTTCCAAATCTTTGGCGCAGGAGATCGCGACCCGCAACGTCACCGTAAACTGCATCGCGCCCGGTTTCATCGAAAGTGCAATGACGGGCAAGCTCAACGAAAAGCAGAAGGAAGCGATCCTCGGTGCCATCCCGATGAAGCGGATGGGAGCCGGTGCCGACATTGCTGCTGCCGCCCTTTATCTTGCTTCCAACGAGGCGGGATACGTCACGGGGCAAACGCTGCACGTCAACGGCGGCATGGCGATGATCTGACCAGCACTGTTCCCCCTGGATGCACTCCTCTGTGGGTGCCGGAAGCGGGAACAAATTCTGGCTTTGCGGAACATGGAAAGCATGTTAAGCGGGCCTTGACTGTGACAGTCGCCCCGAAATGCAGGGATCATTGCGCTTTTGCGACCATGATCGGAACCTGCGGAGGGTGGAACGGGTTTGCCCGCGTAGCCAAAGGTTTAGGCCAGCGCTGGTTTTCAACAGGGTGCGGATGCCATCGCGGCATCCGAAAGATAAAGGTCGAGGAAACCGACATGAGCGATATCGCAGAACGCGTTAAGAAAATTGTTATTGATCACCTCGGCGTAGACGCCGACAAGGTTGTCGAAGGCGCAAGCTTCATCGACGATCTCGGTGCGGACTCGCTCGACACGGTCGAACTGGTCATGGCCTTCGAAGAAGAGTTTGGAGTTGAGATTCCGGACGACGCTGCCGACTCCATCCTCACTGTTGGCGACGCCATCAAGTTCATCGAAAAGGCTCAGGCCTGATCGATCTCAGTCAAGGAACGCCGGTTTCGGTAGTTCTTGTAGCGGCCCGCTCGTCCGGGCCGTTTTAGCAACTAAAGCACGACATACAGGGTGGGACGCTGGCGATGAGACGTGTCGTTATCACCGGTACCGGCATGGTATCTCCTCTCGGATGCGGTACGGAAGTGACATGGGAGCGGCTCCTGGCGGGGCAGAATGGTGCTCGCAAGGTCACCGAGTTTGAGGTTGAGGATCTTCCTGCCAAGATCGCATGCCGTATCCCAGTCGGCGACGGCTCCGACGGCACGTTCAACGCTGATGACTGGATGGAGCCGAAGGAGCAGCGCAAGGTTGACCCCTTCATCGTGTACGGCATGGCTGCCGCGGACATGGCGCTCAATGATGCTGACTGGCATCCGCAGACCGATGAAGATCAGATCGCAACTGGCGTCCTGATCGGCTCGGGCATCGGAGGTCTGGAGGGTATCGTCGAGGCGGGCTATACCTTGAAGGAAAAGGGGCCGCGACGGATCTCTCCCTTCTTCATCCCCGGTCGCCTTATCAATCTCGTCTCCGGCCAGGTTTCCATTCGTCACAAGCTGCGCGGACCTAATCACTCGGTCGTCACCGCCTGCTCCACCGGTGCCCATGCGATTGGCGATGCCGCTCGCCTGATTGCACTGGGTGACGCGGACGTCATGGTGGCAGGTGGCGCCGAATCGCCGATATCGCGGATCGCGCTTGCCGGCTTCGCCGCCTGTAAGGCGCTGTCGACGCAACACAACGAAGAGCCGCAAAAGGCTTCCCGTCCCTATGACCGCGACCGTGATGGCTTCGTGATGGGCGAGGGCGCCGGCATTGTCGTTCTCGAAGAGTTGGAGCATGCGAAGGCCCGCGGTGCCAAGATCTACGCCGAAGTCGTCGGCTATGGCCTTTCCGGCGATGCCTTCCACATCACCGCTCCGTCGGAAGATGGCGATGGTGCATTCCGCTGCATGACAATGGCGTTGAAGCGAGCTGGTCTGTCTGCGGCCGATGTGGATTACATCAACTCCCACGGAACCTCGACGATGGCCGACACGATCGAACTCGGCGCGGTGGAGCGCCTGGTCGGAAACTCGGCATCGAAGATCTCCATGTCTTCCACCAAATCAGCGATCGGTCATCTTCTGGGCGCGGCCGGCGCCGTTGAGGCGATATTCTCGGCCTTGGCAATCCGCGACAATGTCGCGCCTCCGACACTGAACCTCGACAATCCGGACGTGGAGACGGCGATCGATCTCGTGCCGCACAAGGCGCGGTCGCGCGAGATCAACGTGGCGCTGTCGAACTCCTTCGGCTTTGGTGGTACCAACGCCTCCTTGGTCCTGCGCCGCTACGAGGCTTGACCATTGCGGGACTGATGGAGCCGCCCGAATGCAGCGGCTCTATCTTCCGAACCTGTTTTTGCCGTATTGCTTGGCCAAGTAGCGGACAGACGACCGTGCTTTTCAGGGGGGCGCAGTGAACAACAACAACCACATGGGTGAAACGGCGCCGGCCGGCGGAAATGGCCACGGGCCGATCATCCCGAAATCTCCGAACGAAGCACTGAAACCAGAGCGGGTTCCGGAGCCTCCGCGCCGTTCGCGCAACGCCCGTAGCCAGCTCGTGATCTTCCTGAACTTCGTCATGACGATGGTCGTCGTTATCTGCGTCGTGGGGGTTGCAGGCTTCTACTACATGATCTCGACATTTCAGGCAGAGGGACCGCTGGAGGCAAACGCCCACTTCATGGTCCGTCCCGGCAACGGCTTGGCGGAAATCGCCAACAACCTCGAGCGCAGCGGCATCATTTCGGACGCTCGTGTGTTCCGCTATGTCAGCGCCACCTATCTGCGCGACGGCCGGACCTTGAAGGCCGGCGAATATGAAGTGAAGGCCGGCGCTTCCATGAAGGAGGTGATGGACCTCCTCGAATCGGGCAAGTCGATCCTCTACTCGGTCGTCTTTCCCGAAGGTCTGACGGTCCGCCAGATGATGCTCCGGCTGGCAGAGGATCCCGTTCTCGAAGGCGATCTGCCGGCGGAACTGCCGCCGGAAGGCAGCTTGCGTCCAGATACCTACAAGTTCTCCCGCGGCACGATGCGTGGCGAGATCATCGAACAGATGCGCACGGCGCAGCAGCGGCTGATCGATCAGATCTGGGAAAAGCGAGATCCGGACCTGCCGATCGAGACCAAGGAAGAATTTGTCACCCTTGCCTCCATCGTGGAGAAGGAAACCGGGGTGGACGACGAACGCGCTCATGTCGCTTCCGTTTTCCTCAACCGCCTCGAGAAAGGCATGCGCCTGCAGTCCGATCCGACGATCATCTACGGTCTCTTCGGCGGTGACGGCAAGCCGTCCGATCGGCCGATCTACAAGTCGGACCTGCAGAAAGAAACGCCCTACAACACCTATGTCATCAAGGGCCTGCCGCCCACGCCCATCGCCAATCCCGGCCGCGCGGCCTTGGAAGCCGTTGCCAATCCCTGGCGTACGGACGATCTTTATTTCGTTGCTGACGGCACCGGCGGCCACGCCTTCGCCTCCACCCTTGAAGAGCACAATGCGAACGTCCGCCGCTGGCGCAAGCTGGAAGCTGAACGCGCTGATACGGCCGACGCCGAATTGAACGACGGTCAGCCGGGCGGTGCCGAGGCCGAAAAGCCGGTGAACTGAGGCATTGGGGCGTAGCGGAGCAAACATGAGTCTGCAGTCGATGACTGGCTTCGCGCGCAGCGAAGCGACCGAAGGGCGTTACCGTATCGTCTGGGAGCTGCGATCCGTCAACGGCAAGGGACTCGATGTCCGGCTGCGCCTCCCTCAGGGACTGGAGCATCTTGAAACGGATGTACGTCGGCGGATCTCGAACGCCTTCTCCAGAGGCAATATCCAGGCAAGCCTGAGCGTGAGCCTGACCGAGACGAAACTTGAAGCTGTTGTCAATCATGAGGCGCTGGACGCGGTCCTGGCGCTGCGCTCGCAGCTTGGCGACCTGATCGACCCGGCACCCCTGCGCATGGATACGCTGCTCGGCATTCGCGGCATCGTCGACATTCGGGAAGCGGAAGAGGGCGAGGGCGAAACGGCGGCACGCGATGCAGCAGCCCTTGCGGGCCTGGACGATGCGCTGGGTTCGCTCAAGCTGATGCGTGAGGCCGAGGGCGCCGCACTCGCCCAGCTCTTGGCGCGGCATGTGGAGCGCATTGCGGCGCTGACGTCTGTTGTGGAAGATGACCCTTCACGCTCCCCAGAGGAGATCGGGAAAAGGCTGGTGCAACAGGTCACCGCTCTCCTGCAGGATGCATCTACCCTTGATCCAGCGCGTCTTCATGCGGAGGCAGCGCTGTTAGCCACCAAGGCGGATCTGCGCGAAGAGGTCGATCGCCTGCAGGCGCACGTGTCGGCCGCAATGGACCTGCTGCGCACGGGTGGCCCCATCGGACGGCGGCTGGATTTTCTGGCGCAGGAATTTAACCGAGAATCGAATACGATCTGTTCCAAATCGAACTCGGCCGCAGTGACCTCCGCCGGTATCGAGCTTAAAGTCGTCATCGACCAGTTCCGCGAACAGGTCCAGAATCTGGAGTAGACCATGAGCCGCACGGGATCCGTTCCTGCCAAGATCGCCCGCCGTGGGCTCATGCTCGTGCTCTCCTCGCCATCGGGGGCCGGCAAGTCGACTATTGCTCGCAATCTGCTGGAGGACGACCACAGCCTGGAAATCTCCGTGAGCGTGACGACGCGCCAGAAGCGCCCCAGCGAGATTGCCGGCAAGCACTACCATTTCATCTCGGTCCCTCAGTTCGAGCGGATGCGTGACGCCGGAGACCTTCTGGAGTGGGCAGAGGTGCACGGCAATTACTACGGGACCCCACGCGAACCCGTGGAACAAGCCATGGCCGCGGGTCGCGACATGCTGTTCGATATAGACTGGCAGGGCGCTCTCCAGCTCCAGGAGAAGATGACGGCCGATGTCGTATCGATCTTCGTCCTGCCGCCATCGATGACCGAGCTCCAGTCGCGTCTGCATCGGCGGGCGGAGGACACCGAGGACGTCATCCGAACGCGGCTGCTCAATTCTCGCGCCGAGATCGAACACTGGCGAGAGTACGACTATGTCATCGTCAATGACGACCTGGACGAAGCTTTTGGTTACGTAAGCTGTATCGTCAAGGCTGAACGTATCCGCCGCGACCGCAGGCACGGTCTCTTTGACTTCGTTCAGGATCTTCTGACGGAAGAGCCGAAGCTTTAGCCGGTCCAGGCTTCGAAAGTGTCTTGTTCCGCCGAAGCGCTTGCTTAGGTGGCGGACCGTCGTAGCGCGCGCCCTAGGGGGTGCCAGCCGTATATGGCCACGAGGAGTACACCCAGAGCCGCGATCCAGAATGGCGCGACCAGAGCCGTGTGATGGGGCAGCGGACCGTCCAGGAAACCTACGATCAATCCCGACAGCAGCAGCCCGACCGGCATCATGCCCCAGGCGACGAGCCGATAGATGCTGTTCACCCGGCCCAAAAGATCGTTGGGTATCGTTCTCTGGCGGGTGGAGACGGAAACTGCGTTCCAGACCAGCCCGGTGAACTCGAAGATGGCCAGGGTCGCAGCCAGAGACAATGCGCCCGGTGAAAGCGCGATCCCGGCGAACGCGGGTGCGGAGGCAAGTAGCATCCATTGTGCGGTTGCGCCTGGCCCGAGCTTTCGCACGATGCGGTCGGCCGTCAGCCCTCCCGCGATCCCTCCTACAGCGCCCGCCGCCAGCACCAGGCTATAGGTTGAGGGAGAAAGCCCCAGGTTATCTTGCACATGAAGGATAAGGGCGATCATGACCATCTGGAAAAACAGGTTCCAGGCGCCCGTCAGCCAGGCCAATAAACGCAAGAGAGGCGCCTCCCGCAAAAAGGCGAGTCCCTCTCCCAATTCCCGCCGCCAGTCCCGGGTATGTCGCATGGCTGCCCGATAGCTTCCTGCGATGGCGGCGACGACGGCAGCGGCAAGGCCGTACAAACCTGCATTTATGGCGAAGGGCAGCGGCAGCGCTACAGCGATCAAGGCCGCGCCAAGAGGCGGACCCGCCAACGCATTGCCGACCAGCTCAACGCTCCAGAGCTTCCCGTTCGCAGACTCCAACTGCTCATGGGGCACGAGCGCCGGCAACATCGTCTGTGCAGCATTGTCCCGGAAAACCTCCGCGGTTCCGACCGTCAGAGCAGACAGGGTCAGGAGGCTGAAAACGAGGAGCGACGACACGCCAGTATCAGGTGCTTCGAGTGGGATGTGCAGGTAAAGGACCAAGGCTGCAGCGCCGAAGGCAAATGCCCTCAATAAGTCCATCCGTAGGATCAGGCTGCGCCTGTCCATTCGGTCTGCGATGATACCCGCTGGGACGGCGAAGAGCGCCCATGGTAGACGGAGAGCGACGGCGATCGTGGCGATCAACAGGGGCTCGCGAGTGAGGAGGGAAGCCGTCCAGGCCCAGGCGATGGTGGCCACGCCATCGCCCAGGTTGGTCAGCCCGCTGGCGGCAATGAAATAAGACAGGGTCTGGGGACGGCGGCCTGTTTGAGAATCCATGCGCCTCGATCAGCTCCCGGTCCCGACGACTCTCTCCAGAGCACCCTGAACACGGGCTTTCGTCAAGTGCGACTGTTCCACCACGATCGGCGACGGCAGATTTCTCTAAAGGCTGTTTGCCAGCCTGACGAACTCGTCGACCGACAGGGTTTCGGCCCGTCTGGAGGAATCGATGCCCGCCCTGGTCAGCAAGGCTTCGCCGCCAAGTGGCTTCAGGCTCTGGCGAAGCATCTTGCGGCGCTGGCCGAAGGCGGCCTGCGTCACTTTCTCAAGCTTGGTGACATCACAAGCGAGAGGCTCTGCCCTCGGCGTCAGGTGTACAATGGTCGAGGTCACTTTGGGCGGCGGCGTGAACGCTTGCGGGGGGACGTCGAACACCATGTGCGCGCGCGTCCGCCAGCCGGCAAGAACGCCAAGGCGGCCATAGTGGTCGTCATCTTCGTTCGCAACGATCCGTTGCCCGACCTCCTTCTGGAACATCAGTGTTAGCGAGTCCCAGAATGGAGGCCACTGGCCGGGGAGCAGCCAGTTAACCAGCAACTGCGTCCCGACGTTATAGGGCAGGTTGGCGATGATCTTGACCGGCCCCTCTGGAACGAGTGCAGCGAAATCCACCTTCAGCGCGTCCCCCTCGATAACCTCCAATCTGCCGGGGTAGTGATCGGCGATTTCGGCAAGCGCGGGGAGGCAACGGGGATCCCGCTCGATCGCAACAAGCTTCCTCGCGCCAAGAGAGAGGATCGCCCTGGTCAGGCCGCCGGGACCTGGGCCGACCTCGATGACCGTTGCATCTTCCAGTGCTCCCGCGGTGCGGGCGATCTTCTGCGTCAGGTTGAGGTCAAGCAGAAAATTCTGTCCAAGCGCCTTCTTTGCATCGAGCCCGTAGCGCTGGATGACCTCGCGCAGTGGGGGCAAACCGTCCAGTGTGCCCATTATCCGGCTGCCTGCGCAGACGTCCCTGTCAGTTGCGCGGCAAGCTTCAGCGCTTCGACAAGACTTGTTTCACGCGCCAGCCCTTGCCCCGCGATGCCGAACGCCGTGCCATGATCCGGGGAGGTCCGGATGAAGGGCAAGCCAAGCGTGACGTTGACCGAGGTGTCAAAGCCGAGCGCCTTGGCCGGAATCAGCGCCTGGTCGTGATACATGCAGATAGCGACGTCGTAGCGGGCGCGCGCTTCGTCATGGAACATGGTGTCGGCGGGAAGGGGTCCAAAGGCATTGATGCCCTCCTTGCGGAGTCTGCCGATCGCCGGATGAATGATATCGCGATCCTCCAGCCCGATTGCCCCCTCTTCGCCGGCGTGCGGGTTGAGCCCGGCGACCGCCAGCCGGGGCTGCAGAATGCCGAAGCGCTCTTTAAGATCAAGGTGCGCGATTCGACACGTCGTTACGATCAGGTCCTCGGTCAGTGCTGCCGCAACCGCTCCGATCGGGATGTGGATCGTGACCGGGATGGCACGGAGCTTCGGACCCGCCAGCATCATGACCGGACTTGCCGTCTGGCCCGTGGCCCGTCTGGCGAGATCAGCCAGGAATTCCGTATGACCTGGGAAAGCGAAGCCTGCTTCGTAGAGGATCGACTTGGCGATGGGATTGGTGACCACGCCCTCTGTTTCCCCCTGCAGCGTCAGCGCCACTGCCTTCTCGATAGCGGAGATAGTGCCTTGAGCCGTTGCCACATGCGGTTCGCCTGCTGCAATTTCGGCACCCGCAGGCACGGGGTGGACGGGCAGGGCGTCCCCGAAGATTTCGCAGGCTTCCGCCGGCTCCACCTCCCGAATAGGAACGTTGAGGCCGAGCAAGTGCGCGCGCGCAGCTAAGATCAAGGGGTCGCCCAGGTAGATGAACGGAGGGATGCCGTTTACCTCACGCTTGAGCCAGGCCGCCAAGGCGATATCTGGTCCGACACCGGCGGGATCGCCCTGGGTGAGGGCAAGCGGGCGATCAAGCGGCATTCCAACTTCCTTTTAGCGGTATTCGATCTGCGCCTTCGAGCGCAACTCGTCCAAATACTTCTTTTCGTTCGGGTTTGCCTCACCGGACTTCTGCTTGCCCAGATCCTCCGCGCGAAAGACCACTTCGGCGGCGAAATCGTCAGAGACCTGGCGCTGGTTGCAGATCGCCAGGTACTCGATCCCGCGCTCCGTTGCACGAACCCCCGTCGTCGTGCCCGATGCCTTTTCAACCAACGGCTTCCAGTCTTCGGGCAGTTCCGGTGCAAGCACACGCCCTAGATCGCGCACCGAAACATCGAGCATCGTTGCAGCGAACTGTTTCGCCTGCTCGCACCCCGGGAACTTGGAGCGCGAGGCTTCCGCCTCCGCCTTGCGCTTGCCGAGAATGGCGTTGCGCTTGGAATCCGGGACCACGAAAATGATCTGCTTGAGGAAATACTCGGTGGTCACCGGCTTTTCCTTGTTTTCCATCATCCGCTTCACGAGGTCTTCGGAGGACATGCGTCCACGGCTGCCGTAGCGCGCGTTGACGAGGCGCGGCCAACTCATCTGGACGGCGATATATTCCTTGAAGTGATCGGCACCGACCCCCGCCTGCGACAGGATCTGTGTCAACTGCTGCGGCGACAGCTTGTTGCTCGAAGCAAAGCGGGCGAAGGCCTGTTCCACATCGTCCGTGCTGACCGACATCTTGACCCGAGCGATCTCTTGGCGCTTCAGCGCTTCCTCGACCAACTGCTCGCGGGCGGTTTTCGTATCCGCCTTCTGGCGCTGCAGGCGCAGGAAGGCGGCACGGCGGGCCACGTCGCTGCTGGTTATGGGGGCGCTGTTGACGACGGCGGCGATTTCGCTTGCCGCTTGCGCAGGCGCAAATGAAGGTTCGATGGCCACGGAAGCGGCAAGAGCCGCCACCGCGACGAGTATCCGGCGTGTCGCTATCATTGCCGACATGATATCCGTCCTTTCACGCGGCTGCCACCTTCGGCAGCCGGCTCTCCCAAATCTACAACAGAGCCGCCCGGTTGCACAATTCATGCGGCGAAACGATGGCTGGCGGCTTAAGATCAGTTGCCAATGGCAATGTCACCGAGAGTCCGGAATTCCAGCCGGGCACTGACAGTCCAGTCGTTGGCATCCGTGCTGGCCGGCTTGTCCGCATAGGCGAGCGTAAAGATGGTGCACTCGTCCGCGTAGGTGACCCCGATACCGCGACGGATGACCTCCTGGTCGTCCAGATCCCACGTGGCGGAGGTTGCCAGCGACCAGTTCTCGTTGATGCGGAAGCGGCTAGCCGATTGCAGCAGGTCCGTATCCGTATCGGAGCCATATTCTGGCTGCGCTTCGATCTGGGTATAGGCAAGCGAGCCGCTGATGCGCGCGGTGGTATAGGTCAGCTGAGCGTCTGTCCGCTCGACCTCAAAGGTGTCATTGTCGAAACGCGCGCCGGCGCTGATGCCGAAGCCTGCGAGGTCTACACCCGCCATGCCGACAAAATCGGAGACGTCTGTCTCCAACCCGGAGTTGGCTCCTGCATTGACCAGATCATCCGTCGCAAAGGAGTTCGTTCCGCCAAGATGATAGCTTTGGCCGAAGAGGCCGCGCAGGCCGACTCCATTGTCGAACGAGCCCGTATAACGCACACCGACATTGGCACGCGTTCCGCCCTCGATACGATCGAAGCCCGAGAACTTGTCGCGCTCGAACAGAGTGGTCGCGTCAAACACGAAGCTTTGCGCGTCCTCGTTCGGCAGCCCGCCCGCGTGCTGTTCGTTGGGACGCACGAAGACCTGAGCGATGGGCTCGATGATGTGGCTGCTGCTTTCCGTCGAGATCAGGAACGGGTAGCGCGCTTCAAGCCCTGCCGTCAGCATGTAGCGGCCATAGCCGCCAGAATCCCTCAGGTTGTAGCTGTAGGAATCACCGTCCGAGGTGAAGGATGGATCCGACATGGTATGACGAACAGCGTCGCCTCGCGCCGCGAGGATCGGAGTCAGCAGCAAGCCGCCGGACGTGGTGAACGTGCGTTTCCACTCAGCCTCTGTTGTGAAACGGCTGTAGCTGCCGTCCAGGCCGGGGTAGCGGTCGCTCGTGCCCACGAGTTCAAAGTCGTCCTCTCGGCGCGACAGGTTGGTAAGATTGCTGGTGATGGACAACTGGCCGCCGGCAACGGGCTCAGGCGCGATATACTGATAATCGAGCGACGGATAAACGATCGCCTGCTCTTGCTCGCGCCGGTCGACGCCTTCCTTGTCTTGAATATCGAAATAGATGGCGCGCAGATCGAAATGGTTGCGATCGCCCAGTCCGGTCAGGTACACCTCGTTGCGGAACACATTGTCGCTGACGCCCGTAAGCGAATAGGTTCTCGAGAAGTTGTTATCGTTCTGGACCATGACGTCCCAGCCGAACGTCCACCGGGGATTGATCTCGAACCGTGCTTCTGAAGCGGCCATCAAGCGGGTATTCGCCGCCCGGTCGCTTGTTCCGGCATCGAATGCTCCCGGGTCCCGCTGATTGATCCCGGCAAAACGGAACGTGTGTTGCCCGTTCTCGAAGCGGTTGCGGATCTCACCCTGCAACAGCAGGCCTTGTCCCGTATAAAGGGTCGGGCTCAGCGTCGCATCCATGTGCGGCGCAAAGACGTGGTAGTAGGGGACCGTCAGGCCAAAGCCGAGGTTGTCGTCCAGGCTCATCCGCGGAAACAGGAAGCCCGACTTGCGTTCGACCGTGTGATCTGGAACCTCCAGGAACGGCAGGAAGCCGATCGGCATTCCAAAGAGTTCGAAGCGGGCGTTCTCGAGGCGAATCGTTTTTGTCTGTCCGTTCTGGATGACGCGTTGTGCCTTCACCTGCCAGAGCGGCGCCTTGCCAGGTTTTTCAGCGCAGGGGAGGCAGGCCGTGTACACGCCGTTGTTGAGGACCATGAGGTCCCCCGGAAGTCGCTCGGCGCTCTCCGCGGCCAGCCGGGTATTGTCCGTCGTCTCCACCCGCAGGGCGTTCAGGAAGCCTTGCCCGAAGTCGTCTGTGACATCGAGTTCATCAGCGTAGATGCGGTTGCCGTCCGGCTCGATGAGTTCGATGTTGCCAACCGCTGATACTCGACCCGTCTGCTGGTCATACTCGACACGTTGAGCAACCATCCGGTAGCGGTTGTAGTAAATCTGCACGCCACCCGTGGCGGTGACGCGTTGGGCATCTTGATTGTAGACGAGCTCGTTCGCGCGCAGCAGCATCTTGGCATCGTCGGCCACCGCGGGCGCGAATGCCGGCTCCTGTGCATGTGCCGCAAGCGGATGCATGGCATTCAAGCACACAGCCGCGCTTGCCAGCAGGACCGTGAGGCGCCGTCTGATATGTCCGCGGTTGTTGGCCGCCACTAGCCATCCTCCTGATGAAGCAGAATCGTCGCGCCAAGAGCTGTCGCAACAATCACCGGTACCCACACCGCCACGAAGGGCGGCACGGCGCCGCTGCTCCCGAATGCTTTTACGAGAACCGTGACGACATAAAGCACGAACCCGGAAACGATTCCACCCAGAATCACCGTGCGCGATTGTGCGAAGCGACTGAATTTCAACGAGACTGTTGCAGCAATGAGAGTCATTGCTACCAGAAGCAGCGGAAGAGAAAGCAGCGAATGGAACTGTGTCTCGAGCGCCTTTGTGGGGAGGCCGAAGGAGCGACCAACCTCGATCTTTCGAGAAAGATCATAGAATGCAACAGTTTCTGGCTGAGAAAGGCTCTCCTGCAGGTATTCCTGTCTCAGATTGGTACTCACGCGGACGCTCTCGACGCGACTGGGAATGTCGCCCGGCCGATTCTCCAGCACATCGTTAAGAAGCCAGTAACCATCTTCCAACTTGGCGGTGGAAGCATCCTGACGGAGGATCACGCGCCCGTCGCTGTCGAAATGGAAAACGGCAACATCGATCAGCTCCGTACCCTCGGCCCGGTAGCTTTTTGCGCCTATGATTGCATCGTTTCCGTCAGAAGTCTGCCGGATCCAGGGCAGAAAGTCCGAGCCGGTCGAGCGGCCACTTGCCTCACGCCAGCCCGCTTCCATTGAAAGCGATTCGCGTTGCCCCCAGGCCGCCAGCGGATTAATCACCAGCATGCCGAACACGCCGATCAGGAAGGCACCGGTGGCAAAGGGCATGATGAATTGCCAGACGGAGACGCCCGCGGCGCGGGTTACCACCAGCTCGTAGCGCCGATTGAGGGCGATCAGTGCGGTCATGCCGATGAAGAGCGTCAGCGTCGGGATCGTTTGCTGGAAGATGAAGGGGATCCGCATGGCGGTGAACAGGAGCGCTGCGGGGACGGTGTAGCCCTCAAGACTCGCCATGCGACGGCTCGTCTCGCTGAAGTCGGCGAGGAAGATGATTCCGCTGACGCCGAGAAAGAACCAGATGGCGGTGGCCATGTAGCGGCGGAAGAAGTAGCGGCCAAGCGTGCTGAAGATCATTGGCCTCCTCCAGCGGCGGTGCGACCGATCCAGCGCTGACGGATACCCCGCAACGAGGCATCAAGCACGTTGGAGACAACGCGCGGCATCCTGAACCGCTTGTGAGTGGCAAGCATATAGCTGCACAATCCGATGGTCGCCGTCGGCAGAAGATATATCAGGATGGTGTAGGCCTCATCCTGCTTCACCAGGTTCTTCAGCGAAAAACCGAGCCAACGAAGGGCGAAGGCCAAGGCAAGCGCGATGATCATCGGATGAACGCGGGCCTGCCTGTGCGAACGGCTATCGCCTGCGATGACCAGAGAAACCAAAGCGAACATCAGTGGGAAGAGCCAGTCCGTCAGTCTGGCATGAAGCTCGGACCGATAGCTCCCGGGGGAGCTCCTTACATGGCGATCATTCGGATCCGGGTTGAGCAAGAAGGCAAGGTCGCGATCTCCGGCATTGAGCGAGGGGCCATCTTCCGAAGCGGTCATCGCCGACAGATCGAACGCGTAAGAGGCAAACTTGATGATCGAAATTCGTCCATCCGCCGTCTTCCGGTGCACCTCCCCGTCCCGCATGGTCAGCGAGGTCCCGCTCTCGTCGATCGATCCCTCTCGGGAGTAATAGATGAGGTCGAAGGCCGGATCCCGATAGTCGACAACGAACAAGCCTCTCAGGACACGGCCCGAATGTCGCTCCGATATTTGCAC
>DASYHX010000286.1:0-13392 GCA_035998065.1 Pseudorhizobium sp. | reverse complement strand
ACCGGCAACCGCGTCTACATGCTGGAGCATTCCATCTACTCGGTGATCTCTCCGGAAGGAGCAGCTTCGATCCTCTGGCGCGATTCCACGCGGGCCCGCGAAGCCGCGACCAACATGCGTATTACTGCAGCGGACCTCAGGGAGTTGGGCGTCATCGACGACATCATCGCGGAGCCCACCGGAGGCGCCCATCGCGATCCGCAGGCGGTGATCCACGCCACGGGGGACGTCATTGGCACCGCTCTTGAGGAGCTCGGCCGAATGTCAGGTGAAGAGGTTCGGAATGCGCGCCGGCAGAAGTTTCTGCAGATCGGCCGCAACCTCTAATATCGCTCGCTGCCACTAAATCGCCTGATTTTCACGGATGGTTGCGGAAAGCCGTAGGCAGGCGAGGGGTTTTGCTGGACAGGCTGACGCAAGCGGTTAAGAAGATGTAAAGATTACCGCTTCATTATCATGCCTCTGTACTGATTCCTTGCCATAAGCAATTGTGTGGTGTTCATGCCGATACGCCTGAAAAACATTGCCCTCGCCCTGATGCTCGCGACCGCACTGGCAGGCTGTAACGACACGCTGGATTCCGTCGACCTTTCACACGTGAAGAACAAGGTCGAACAGCCCCTGCCCTCGCGCATCCTTGCGGAGATGCAGAAGAAGAACATGCCTCGGAATTCGCCGATCATGATGCGGATCTTCAAGGAAGAGGGTGTCCTCGAGGTCTGGAAAGCAAAGGCCGACAACCGCTTCGACGTCATCGCTAGCTATTCGATTTGCGCCTGGTCCGGCAAGCTGGGACCGAAGGTGAAAGAAGGCGACCGGCAGGCACCGGAGGGCTTCTACAACCTTACGCCCGCTCATTTGAACCCGAACTCCAAGTATTATCTCGCCATCAATACCGGCTATCCGAATCGCTTCGACCAGGCCCATGGCCGCACCGGATCGAACCTCATGATCCATGGCGCATGCTCGTCCTCCGGCTGCTATTCGATGACCGACGAGCAGGTGCTGGAGATCTACGCCTTTGCCCGTGACGCCTTCAAGGGTGGCCAGACCGCCGTCCAGCTGCAGGCCTTTCCCTTCCGCATGACTGCTGAGAACATGGCGCGCCACCGCGACAGCGAGCACATCAACTTCTGGAAGAACCTGAAAGCGGGTTACGACAACTTCGAGGTCACCAAGCGCCCCCCTGAGGTCGCGATCTGCGAAAAGAAGTATGTTTTCAATCAGCAGATCAACGGCCAGATTTCCAGTCCCGCCGCTGCTTGCCCGCCGATGTCGACGCCCTCCACGCTTAACGTTGCGCTGGGATCTTATGAGAAGAGCTACGAGCTAGCCTACCAGAAGGCTTTGAAAAAGCTGGACGGGATGGTGTGGTACGAGCCGACGGAAGCGGAGCGAAAGGCCGTGGTCGCAGAGAAGCGCAAGGGCCGCGACATTGCCTACGCGCCGACCGGCACTTCGCTTGAAGCCGGCAAGCTGTTGAAGCGCGAGCAATTCGAAGCACTGATGGCTAAACGCACCACACCACAAAGCACCCCCGCCACAACGGTGCTCGCCTCGACCTCGTCTCGACCCCAGACTGCGGCAGAACGCATGAAGCAGAGCCGTCTGCCACAAGCGGCCGCACAACAGCAAGCGCAGCCTTCTACCGAGACCGCGGATGCTTCCTCAACGACCGTGCCGATCCCCGCACCTAATCCTCTCGCCTATGCGGCTCCGTCGGTGAGCGCACCCGAAAAAAGACCGTTCTGGAAGTTCTGGGACGCCAATTGATGCCGGATATCGCGCAGCTATATGACCTGCGCGGGCTGAAATGTCCCCTGCCGGTCCTGAAGACGCGCAAGCGCATGAATACAATGAGCCGGGGCGAGGAGCTCCTGATCGAAACCAGTGATCCGCTGGCGGGTATCGACATCCCGCATTTCTGCCACGAAGACGGTCATCAGCTGATGGAAAGCGAAAAGACCGAGAGCGGCCATCGGTTCAGGATCCGCAAGGGTTGACCAAGCCTACCGCCGGAAACCCGGCACCGCCAATGGATTGTCTTCCAGAGCCGCGCGATCTGGGCGATCCACGCGCGGAAGGCCGGTGAATGCCGCGAAAAGGTCACTAACGAATTCCTCCGGCAGGTCCTGCGTGATCAGCACCATGCGCGTGCGTCGATCCGAGTCTTTCGGCCATGCCGGCAGGCGTTGCGGCGGATGAAAGATAGACTGCACTCCGTGAAGGACGAGCGGCCGGTCGGGATTGTCGGAAAGCGCCACCACCGCCTTCATCCGCAGCAGCTTCTCTCCATGCGCCGAGCGCAGAAGGTCGACGAACATCTCGATCGCCATCGGATCAATCGGTTGATCGTGGACAATGGAGAAGGAGCGGATCGAGGCGCCATGACGCGTGATATCATGGTGGTGATGGTGATGGTGATGGTGATGGTGGTGGTGGTGATGGTCGTGGTCCGGAGCACGGGCCTCATCCTGCAGCCAGCGGTCCACATCTGCGATCTTGCTGGACAGATCATAGAGCCCGTTGTCGAGCAACGAGGCAGCGGCAGTCTCCAACGCGTCGGCATCCAGCCGCTGTGCTCGTGGGTTCAGTCTCGTCAGATGTGCTTGTACATCCCTGAGCTGCTCCTCGCTCGCCATGGTGGCCTTCGAAATGATCAACCGGTCGGCAACCGCCACCTGCTTGACCGCCTCTGAATGCCGCTCCAGCGTTGCGGCACCATTGACGGCGTCGACCACGGTAATCAGGCCATCCAGCTCGAAACTCTGCGCAATTACCGGATTACCCATGACCGACTGCATCACCGGTGCCGGATCGGCAAGCCCGGTAGTTTCGATCACGATGCGGCGGATCGGTTTCATCCGACCGGTCTGCATGGCGTCCACCATCGTCGCCAGCGTGTCGACCAATTCACCGCGCACGGTACAGCACAGGCAGCCGTTGGCGAGTTCCACCAGCGTATCGCCAGAGGATTCCACCAGCAGGTTGTCTATTCCGACCTCACCGAACTCGTTGATGATCACGGCCGTATCCCTGGCCGCCGGATCTTTCAGGATGCGATTGAGCAAAGTGGACTTTCCCGCGCCGAGGAAGCCCGTGATGATCGAAACAGGGATACGGTTGAGCGAAGACGACATGAGGTTGAATCGCCTCAGAAGGTCGGTCGCGGCAACGGGATCGGCACGTTGGCAATCTGATTTTGGCCGGTCTTGCTGGCCGCAACTTCAGAACCCGGAATGAGACCTGCAAAACTATAGCGCGGCGGGCGCACCATTTCCTTGATGTAAGGCGATCGAACAATCATGCGGCCTGCATCGTCGCGGCCTTCACTGCGCACTTTTGCGGCCTTCGGATTGCAGATCTCCGCGCTGATATCATTGACCGTCGCAGTGTCGCCATAGGGCGAAAGGGACGACAGCGGGACACCCTGACTGGAGGAGGTCAGGCCCATCTGTAGAAGGTCTGCCGATTCATCGGCACGGCCAGCCAGACTGTCGGAGCCGAGCACAACCGAGATGACCGTGCGACCGTTGCGGGTGGCCGAGGACACCTGATTGAACCCGGAGGCACAAATGAAGCCGGTCTTCATGCCGTCTGCACCGTCGAAGCGGCCAACCAGCATGTTGTAGTTCGGGTAGTCTTTCTTGCCCGTGCTCACGCCCTCCAGAGCAAAGTACCCGGCGTATTCCGGAAACTCCCGCTTCAACTGCAGCGCCAACACGGCAAGGTCGCGTGCCGTCGTATACTGGCCCTTGCCGGGCAAGCCGTGCGGATTGATAAAATGCGTCGACGTCATCCCGAGGCGGGCCGCCTGTGCATTCATCATGGCCACGAACTGATCGAGCGAACCGTCGACGGTTTCTGCGACTGCGACGGCGATGTCATTGGCCGACTTGACCAGCAGCAACTTAAGCGCGCTGTCGAGCGTCAGCTTTGAGCCTGGCTTGAAATACATTTTGCTGGCCGGCTGATCAGCGGCCTTCTTGCTCACCGTCACTGTACTTTCAGGCGACAACCGCCCGGTCTTCAGAGCCGAGAAGGCGAGATAGGCCGTCATCAGCTTCGTCAGCGATGCCGGATACCATTTGCGGAAGGCTTCCTCATGGGCGATCACGCGCCCCGTCCGCACGTCCACCACCATGTGCGGATTGGCGAATGCGCCCCCCGCAGACACGAAAACCGCGGCGGCGGCGAGCATGGCGACCAGTCTGGAGGCACGGGGCAAGGTGGAGCGAAGCGTCGGCAAATCATACCTCGTTGAGCGGAAAAACGAGAGCGGCAATAGTTTGCCTATGTGGCCAAGCAATGGCAAAGAACGTTGATTGCGTCAATCGTGAGGAGCAGTATGGCGCGGGAGGGCGATTCACGATCTCGTAAAACGACAAGCCCAGGGGACCGAATGCCAATTATCAATCGAGCCGCGGAACTTCAGGCTGAAGTGACCGAGTGGCGCCGCCATCTTCATCAAAATCCCGAAATTCTCTACGACGTTCATGACACCGCAGCCTTCGTGGAAGCAAGGCTGCGCGAGTTCGGCGTTGACGAGGTCGTCACCGGTATCGGTCGCACCGGCGTTGTCGGCATGATCCGCGGGCGCGGGCCGGGCGGGCGCACGATCGGCCTGCGCGCAGATATGGATGCCCTGCCGCTGGCAGAGACGACGGGGAAACCCTGGTCATCCGCGGTCGAAGGAAAGATGCATGCCTGCGGCCACGACGGCCATACGTCGATGCTGCTCGGCGCCGCAAAGCACTTGGCCGAGACGCGCAACTTCAACGGCACCGTGGCCGTCATCTTCCAGCCGGCCGAAGAGGGCGGCGCTGGCGCCGCCGCAATGATCCAGGATGGCCTGATGGAGCGCTTCGGCATCGACGAGGTCTACGGCATGCACAACATGCCGGGTATCCCGGTCGGCCAGTTCGCCATTCGCCGCGGCGGGATCATGGCAGCGCCCGATAAGTTCGCCATCACAATCAAGGGACGCGGCGGCCACGCCGCCCAGCCGCACCGCACCGTCGATCCGATCCTCATCGGCTCGCAGATCGTCGGAAGCCTTCAGGCGATCGCCGCGCGCAATGCGGACCCTCTGCAGTCCGTCGTCGTGTCCGTCACCCGGTTCGAGGCCGGCACGACCCACAACATCATTCCCGACACCGCGATGTTGGTCGGCACCGTACGCAGCCTCAGCGAAGAGGTACGCGACCTTGCGGAAATGCGAATCCGGCAGATCGTTGAGGGGCTTGCGCTTGCCCATGGCGCAACTGTCGAGATCCACTACGAGCGCAACTGCCCCGTCACCGTCAACCACGACCGTGAGACCGAAAATGCGATCCGCGCGGCGACCGAGGTCGTTGGCTCATCCAATCTCGATCCAGACGTCGATCCTTCCATGGCCGGCGAGGACTTTGCCTACATGCTGAAGTGCAGGCCCGGCGCCTTCATCTTCATCGGCAACGGCGACAGCGCCCCTCTCCACAACCCCGGCTACGACTTCAGCGACGAAGCCCTCGCTTACGGCATCTCCTATTGGGTGCGACTGACGGAGCAACGGCTGAGCGATTGAAGACGCCCGCCAGTGGAGAAGGCCTATCCCAGCCGCGGTTAGGAAAGGGCTTGGCTTCGGCAGGCGGCTTTTGTATGGATGCAAAGGCTGGTCCCGTAGCTCAGCAGGATAGAGCACCAGATTCCTAATCTGGGGGTCGCGCGTTCGAATCGCGCCGGGATCACCAATTTTCTGAAGTTCATGTCATTTGCCACGTAAGATGACCCTTTGTGCCATTGATCGACCCCACGAGAGGCCGCCAACCGGCAGACGGCGATTGATAGCGGCAGCTTGCGCGCCCATCTCGGCCGTAGACGCCGTCTCACGCGCTTCCTGAAACCAGACACCGTCTCGGCGCACCCGCGTCACGTCGCCTGTGCGCAATATGCAGTCATTAGACCGATTGGCCACTACATAGCGGCGAAACTTTCTCCACTGATTTAGGTCAGTGAGACCTGCTCCCTACGTCTGCCGTATTGCCGAGGTGGCATGCCCATGACGGGCTTGAAAGCGGTGTTGAAGGCATGTTCGGAGGCGTAGCCGAGGGACGTCGCAATCTGCGCAACGGCCGAGATGTGTGCCGCGAAGCCTCAACACCCTAGCTGGTTGGTACCGCAACCTGCCGAGCGGAGTATCGGAGACGGTTCGGGTTTGTCGAGATCCGCGCGCGACCTCGCATACCGTAGACCGCGCGCGGAGGACTTATTTCGAGCCGAACCGGTCGATCACATCAGTGAAATCGACATGTCCTGACAAGCTTCGTTGCTTGGCGACAGTCGAACTGACCGCCACTTCTTCGCCCGCAGACGGGTGATGTGGCGGCAGGTCGGCCCAATGGCGCACGTCCGCTTGAGACGCGCACTGCGGGACCTGCCGGGAAAACAGGCTGCTCAATAGGTTATGAACTGTCTTGAACATAAGATTGCACACGAACTTCGTTGCGTCACTATGGTGGCTCATTTTCATCAAGCTGGGGGTTGCAGTGTGTCGTCGCTGCCTGTCTCCTGATCGCAGAAACCTAACAGAGCACCTCGCAAACGTACTCCTGAAATGGTAGGTCCAAGATACGGAATGCCTTCCGTCGAAAGGTGAGTTTGATGAACGTCCTTGATTCCATAGATCAGAAGATCGTGGCGCTACTGTCGAAGGATGCGCGGATGTCGCTAAAGGAGCTTGCCTCCCAGATCGACCTCTCAGCGCCGAGCACGTCGGAGCGCATAAGACGCTTGGAGGAACGCGGCGTTATTCGTGGCTTTACTGTCGAGCTGGATCCGAAGAGCATAGGATACACTCTTCAAGCTATCGTCCGGATCAGGCCTCTGCCCGGAAAGCTTCATATCGTTCAGAAGCTGATCGACGACATCCCGGAAATCACCGAGTGCGACAAAGTTACGGGAGAAGACTGCTTCTTTGCCCGCCTTCACCTGCGCAGCATCGAGGACCTCGACGGGATCTTGGATCGCATATCAGACAAAGCTGAAACCAACACTGCGATCGTGAAAGCGCAGCCGGTTTCGCGCCGATTGTTGCCGCTTTCTGTTGGGACTTAGCCACAGTGGATATCCGCGCTCGAGCAGCCAGCGAGCCTTGCTGTCAATTCAAGCCGTCCCCCGTTAACGAGGTAAGCACGGGGCTCGGCATCGGTTGATTTCCCCTGATCCGCGGCTGCAAGATCTGCTGTGAGCTTGCTTCATGGCAGGTCAGAGGGCGAAGGTTGTGATGGTACCGCGGCTTCGAAAGATGTGGAGCATCTGTCGACGCACCAAGTATCCGATGCTCTGAAGCTCTCAGAGCAGACAACAATTCTCAACGGCTAGCTCGAGGCATCGCTGTAAATGTGTCCACCAGGAAACGCTCTGGTCTCCAGTCGGCTGTTTGGGCATGGACTGTTGTGGCCGCGAAGTGATGTGTCGCTGCAGGTCGAGGTCACACGCGCTACCATGAGATTTTTTCCCAGGTAAATAGTCCATATCACCTACCAATAAAAGGCTCAAGAAGGGGTATGCCTTTCAATTGCCATGGGAAGATAGTCAGGAGCTGTTATCATTGCTCTACCAGATCGGAGAGCGGGACATGATAAGCAGAAGCGCACGTGGTGCAGCAGAGATGACAGCGGCAATGGTGATTTCAGGGACCATCGGCCTCTTCGTCGTTCTATCGGAACAGCCGGTATTCAACGTTGTCTTCTGGCGGTGCGCCATTGGAGCCCTGACTTTGACGGTAGCTTGCCTTGCAATGGGTATCTTCCGGCCCAAGGCGATTACACGGCGGCAGCTTTTCCTCGCGATCCTGGGCGGGGTCGCCATCGTGATAAACTGGGTCCTGTTGTTCGCCGCCTTTCCACGTGCGTCCATTTCCGTAGCCACTGCAGTCTACAACACACAGCCTTTCATGCTCGTGGCATTGGGAATGATTGTTCTGCAGGAGCGGCCGACCGCCGGGCGGCTAAGCTGGCTGATTCTGGCGTTCATCGGCATGCTTGCTATCGTTCAGGGGAAGCCCGACGCACCATATTTGGGGTCCGACTATCTTTCCGGGATACTGCTTGCGTTGGGTGCTGCCTTTTTCTACGCAGTCGCGGCTATCATCACCAAGAAGCTCTCTGGCGTTCAACCCCACCTGATTGCTCTGATTCAGTTGATGACAGGCATCATCATGATTGCGCCGCTGGCGGACTTCGCGGCAGTGCCTGTGAGGCTTGAAGGGTGGCTTCTTCTTGCTGCACTTGGCATCGTTCATACCGGGGTGATGTACATTCTACTTTATGGCGCGATCCAGAAACTCCCAACCAGCATTACCGGATCTCTCTCCTTTATCTATCCGGCCGTCGCGTTAATGGTTGATGGATTGGCTTTCGACGTCCGTCTGCACCCAGTCCAGTTGATTGGCATTTGCCTGGTCTTGCTTGCGGCCGCAGGCGCGAACCTCGGGTGGAGCTTCGCCCGCCGCACCGCGAGGACCTAGAGCAGCAGTCGAACGTCACCGTCCGGCGCTTCCGCTGCTCTTAATCCACCCTTCCAACAGAGAACTGGCTTTCGACCAATGAGCGAAAGCATCTTTTTCGAACGCAGGATCTTACATGATCGAAAATTCAATAGCGGTGTTGGTCTGTGCCGCTGCGATTAGCTTCACCTACCACGTGGTCCTTGCAACTGAAGACCGCGTTCCGATCGATGTAGCAATGACAGTGGCACATGGTGGCGAGGATACCGGCCCAGAAGAAATGGAAGCCGCACTCACCACGGAACAGGCGCGGCAAGATGCTCTTCAGGCCCTTCAGGAGCAGCTTTCAGGTCCGTTGACGGCCTTCGACAACGCCTACGACGCCACTCTCTCCAGAAGAGCACAGATTGTTGTTGAAGCGATCTCTGCTGCCTTAAAGACTGAGGGATGTAACGTCGCGCTCCTTGAGCAAGCGATGATTGCGCCGGATGTATTGGTTACGTCTGCGGCCCTGAGAGCGGGCAAAGATGAGCTTACCAGCGTTCTTATGGAAATCCTGGACGATGGTAAAATCGTCGAAGTTGAATTTGCGTCCTCCAGTCCGCCTCCAGTGACAGAAGGCGTGATCGCAGAGATCAGGAAGGCATTTTTCGAAATCGCGCTTCTCAACGAGCAACACGCGCTTGCATGCGTTCAACAGGAACGGGTCTTGCAACTTCCTGTTTCCCGTGGCCCGGAGATGATACTTGAGTCTGCAAAGCTCCAGAACGAACAGGCGGAACTTGCAAAGAGGCTTGAGGATATCGTCCAGGGAATGAACGGCAGGATTGACGCCATTGACCAGCCCTTGGTGGAGTGGATTGCAGGTCCACTCCGAGACACTCAAGCTGGAGAATGATCATGACGTCGTTGAGGAACTTGCTTGTCGCCTCGATCGCTGTGACCGGATTGTCAGGGTGCGGACTATCTGGGGCTGATCCAACAGGTGCTGTCGCCATGATCCAGTGGAGCAACATCGCCAACGGAGCCTGCGCATGCAGCAAGAAGTTCTTTCCGCCAAAAGCAAAGATGCGGTGGAGGCCAACCTCCGCGGGGGTGTCGATTTCTGCAAGCAGAATCTGGATGTCACGGGCTGCCGCGAGATAGCCCGTGACGAGGCAAGGATACTGCAGTCGGCGCGCGACATGAAGAAGATTGGACGCTGAGGGAAACCTGAGTGGGCTAGGCTGTCGGCGGGGGAGATCTGATTGCTCGGCATGCGGCTCTCCCTCCAGGGGCCCGAGCTCGACAGAAGCGCTGGAACTCAGGCGCACTGGGCAATCTCCCTCCGCACAGGTGTGATCGCCGGACCTCGATCAAGCACCGACCATAAGGTTGTGATTTGATCGCCAGCATCTCAAGAATGGCCTGGCGCCGAACGGAAGGCCTCGCAAAGCGGGGATAATCTCCGACTTCGCCGGTTGGGAGGCCATGTCTGCTTCGCGCCTTCATGTCGGTCAAACAGGCCCTCGTGACACTCAACTGAAACGGCCAGCTTCGGCTTCATGGAAGCCTACGACACCTTTGTCCGCCCCCTCCGGCTACACGAGCGAAACATATTCTTGGCGGAAGCGGCCCCCGCTGCCAGGCTCTATGGTGCCGTCGGAGCCCCGAAGTCGCAGCATGACATGGACCTGCTGTTCGAGACGATGAAGACCCGGCTTGTGCCGTCGCCAATTGTATTTGAATTCCTTGACATCATGAAACGCGTTCCAGCCCTCCCTGCCGCCGCACGCCCATTGCAGACCATGCTGATCAGGGCCGCCGTTGCCATTCTCCCCCAATGGGTAAGAGAGCAGCTCGGATTGGGCAAAGAATGGTCGCTCAACACGTTGGATCGACGCGTGCTCAAGCTGGCCGCCCGCAGCAACGACCGTTTGGTGCTGCCATCACTTCCGGCGGTGCAGGCGTGTCGCCGGCTTGGGCTACCAGACGATTATCTCTACCGCCGCACGCACTGACGCAGTGCAGCTCGGGATCTCGACCCCGGCGGCGTCACACCGCGTAGCTTCCATGCAAGCAGTGGCGTGACAGCGATCATGAGATCAACCGCCTCAAAGGTGGGATGAAGATTGCCGCGATGATGACGATAATCGGCCCAATAGCGACCGCAAAATGTACCCAACGAACAAACCTGATGCCGATTCTGAGCCCTGGCCAGCTTCGCCGTCGGCTTATCAACTCGAGGAAACCGCATAGAGCCATCGACGGCACGTAAAGGAGCAGCGCTACGTAGCCCTTGAACCACCAGGAGTCGTCCAGCTGCTCTGAGCTCACATTTCCAGGAGCTCCCATCGCCCAGAACGCCCAGGCAAATGGCACAGCCAGAACCGCCACGTAGGGGATCAAGTCGATACCTTTGAGATAGGCTCTCAACGTGTGTGGGTTTTCATCGATCGCAAGCCGCCGTCCCATCATTATCCCTCGCCGTTGAATGCTGTAGGCCTCAGAGCGCCTCAAGGCTGCCTTTGTTGGCCCGGCCAAGACGACCTAGTTAGAAGAAAGCTGAAACACTCGTGGGATCATTTGAAAAGCTTGGCAATGATGGCCTGTTCTGCATCCTCCCATTGACGCACCACGCCGCTCACTTCCTCTATCTCATCCTCACCGAGGTGGTGGGCACCTTCCGCATCGATCCGACATAAGCTGAACGGTTTTCCAACACTGGCAGAGGTGAGGTCGAGCGCTTGCAGGACGCGCAGCACCGCTGCGCAACCGAAACGTACCGACCGCTTCGCCAAGTGGAAGTGGGACAGCAGTGAACCAGCTTGTTGGGCCATAGCTGCACCGCTCCCAATCGCATGGAACCCAATATCGGCGTAGTGCCCGATCATACCAGATGGCGTGATTTCAGTGATCCATGGCTCGCCGTCTCGCCATCCTGCAGCCATCACATAAGCCGACGGTGTCCCGCCGTCTTCCTCTCCCGGTACATCTTCGATGAAGGTCTCGTAGTGATGGCGAAGGATCGGCAAAACCTGTGCCTGCAACGCCCTGCCGATGTCTGGTGCTTCAAGGATTGCAGCGCTTTTCTCATTGAAACAGCGCTTTACATCCGTCAGCACAGATCGCGCGCCACTGCCGCCCCAAGCCGCCGTGTCGCCCAACGGGTGAAGCTTCTCCGCGGGATACGTCATGCCTCGCCCCTTATCGGTGATCTGCGAGTCGGAACCGATCACCACTCCATCTTCACATACGGTGGCAAGCACGACAGTCATTCATGGATCCTCTCGGTCTAGGCGTCTCAGGCATCTCCGTCGGATCCCTACCGGGTTTGCCCAAACATCCATGCCTCCCGGTACAACGCGAAGATGCGTCCATTGCTCCACCTGTACGTCTTCCGCTCCCAGCGGCGTTCCACAGACTTGATCCCATAGACGAAGTTAGATTTCTGTCGTTCGTGCCCGTCCGTTCAAGGCTACTCGCGCCCGCCAAGCCTTTTGAGGTGACAAGGAAGAACGTTTAATCTGGCACAGGAGATGGGAGCTTAGCTCTTGACCCTGCTCTTAAAGGATGACTTGGACCCGGAGCATGATTGACCAGCTCTTCCGGGTCTTTGTCGTTCTAGAGCAATGGGGCTACAACGCGTCAATCCGCAGGTGTCGATCAGCCGATCCTGCCTGCCTCGCCCTTGAGATAAATCGTTAGCGACGAAGCACGGACGGCAACTTTGCTTGGCAGAACGGGCAAGATTGATCACCCTGGCCTGGACAAAGTTGGCGGGAATTCAATGCTACCAGCGGTCATCTTGAGTGGCGCACGACATTAAGTCACACCAGATCCAGCGCAGCGTTCAGCGCCTCATCACTTTCCGTTTCCTGCACCACCACCCCGTGCCAGCCGAGCCCGTCATAGTCCTCGTAGCCAAGGGTCTTCGCAAAGGCGACGATCGCACCGTTTCGGTCGTAGTAGCTGCCCTTGTCCTGCCCGGCCTTCTTCTTCAGAGCAAAATGCGTGAACATCAGCGCCGGTCGAGTGCAGGCAATCACGCGGCTCTGGCCGTCGAGAAGCATGATTGTCGTCTTCTCGACCACCTGCGGCGGTAGGTTCGCTTCCTTCTCGACGATCGCCTGCCCCTGGGCCTGCCAGTCGAAATAAACACCGAGCGTGCCCAGGAGCGCACCGTCCAACTTGCCGCCCTCGCGCACGCCTGTCGCGTAGACTAGGGCATTGCGGCTCCCATGCGGCGCACTCGACTTCACTTCGTCAACGACATAGTCGTCGCCGGACCGGCAGCGCTTGGCGGCAGCAAACCACGGATCTGCGGCAAGCGACGTGCTGACGATCTTCTTTTGGAAGGCGGGATTGGCCGAGGCGATGATGCGCCCGTCGAGATCGGTCAGCACAAGATCGAGATAGACGGTGTAGAAGCGGTTGATCACGCCAAGTCGTTCAGCCGCAAAGGCAGCCGTATCCGGGTTCTTCTCAGCAAGCGCCTGCCAGAGCGCGGAGTCCGTCGCCCACCAACGAACGTCCGCTGTGCGCTCGAAGAGGTTGCGGACGATCAGCTGGACGAGCGTCTGGGCGAGATCCGTCAGGCGTACACCCTCCATCTCCTCGACAAGCGAATCCGCCATGCTACGCCCGAGCCCGATGCGGCCGAGGACGCGGCTCTCGAACTTCTCGGCTATATCGGTCGCCGTTTGGGCGAGACGCTGAACCTCGTTGGCAACCACCGCAAAGCCTTTGCCCATGTCGCCGGCGCGGGCCGCTTCGATCAGGGCGTTGATCGCCAGAAGGCGGATCTGCTTTACGACACTGGCATTGTCGGCGCTGAATCGCTCCAACTCGCTGCCGATGCCTTCGGTCACGAGACGCATCGTTCGGGGCGTGGCCGATTGCCGAAGTGTATTCTTGAGTGGCGC
>DASYHX010000152.1:0-6938 GCA_035998065.1 Pseudorhizobium sp. | reverse complement strand
CTCCAGCGCCGTTGATCACCTCGATCCGGCGCATCGGCTTAAGCGTAATGTCAAAACTAGACACAAAACGATCCTCCTCAGGATCGTCAGCCTCGCCCGTCAGGTCAAAACGCGAAAGGTGGAGCCGGGACGACGCTTACGCATCACAGTAGCCCCTCATCCTGAGCCTGTCGAAGGACGAGGGGCGCAGGCGCCGCGTCAGCCCACCGGAATGTCGAAATGCAGGACGTCCTCGCGCGCCCCGAGCCTGGAGTCGAGGGCAATGGCCGAACGCTTTCTATTCACCGCAGGTGATAGGAGTCATCTTGCGCCCATTTTGTAAAATGGGCTTTTTGACGTTTGAGTTGCATAAAGCCATTCCAGCGACGGCGGGGAACACTCGTGCCCCCACCTTTGTTGGGCCACGCCGAGCGCTCCCCGATCCCTATCCACAGCGGGGTTAACCCCTCTCTGTCCATCAAGGCGTCAATCTTATCCCTACGCGCGATACACCACTGGCTGCCAAGACTTTTGCCTCCAACAACGACAGCTGTTCCATCACTTTCCAAGTAGCGAACGAGTCTCCCAGGCTCTGCTTGAAGTTGTAAATCCCGGATCAGCCACGGCGCCGGAACCTGCAGGGACAAACCTGATGGCACCGTACGATCAAGGTGGTGCTCCCAAAGATACCCCAAAGTGAACTGCCGATATCCTGGCGTATCGCCCCATCCGCTCTGCCGGCCATCACGGCAGTCGTCCCAAGTTGACCGTTGCGCTAATTCATATAGATAACCTGCATCCGTATATTGTTCAGGTAACCAGTCATGGAAGTCGGGCTTATCTCGTATAAGACGTCTCACGATCGCTGAGACCTCCGTGGTAGGTAGTCCAATCATCATTTGAAAATGGAACTCCTCCTGTCGAAGGGGATGCCCTACCGAAGATTTTTCCTTTTCATCCCAATCGACCGCGGTCCTTGAGTAACGATACAGTGTGTACCAGCTACCTTCGCCAGTCACATCTTCTGCCAAGCCGAGTCGAAGAGATTTATCGGTTATACCATTTTCGAAAACCCAGCCCGCCTGGCGGTCAACTGTAACTTCGTCGATAGGTATGTTTCGAATGCCGTATTCTGGATTTATTTCAAATAAGTTATCTTCAATAGGTGGTATAGTTATTTCTATATCACGAACGAAACCGGTGTCTACCGCATTGTCGTATTGACGAAAAGCGGGGTCGCGATCATTGTCGAACATCCAGTAATTATCCGCCAGTCGGCTCAGAAGTTCGTAAAAAGCTACCCACTGATACTTCTTTCCGATCCGTTCTATGCGTCCGCCGGAGTGACGGTTGTCATCAATCGTTGCATCCTTTGGAAACCGGGTTTGTGTCCAACCTAGTGAAAGGGTACGATTGACAACCCATAAGCGGGCCCGTCTTGCGTCGAAGCAATTGCTTCTCTTGAAGTCATATCGCCCGACGTCGGGAAGTTGTGGTGCTGATGTATTAAGTCTAATACTAGAAAAGTCGCGAAGTCGGCTTTCAATCACGTATCGGCCGAAGTCACCAATCCATCCGGTACAAGACTGTAAGATGGCGTCTGCACCCGCCGTCTTCGCTCGGGCTTCAGTCCGCTCGGTGCTTTTTGGAAGTTTTGGGGCGGCGGAGCCATATGGAGGGCGACACTTGGCAGGCATCACGGCGTCCGGAAGGACATCCTTGTCGATGGCAAGTTCTACGATCAACCGTCCATAATCACGGGTAAGGAGATGGGTCGGGGGTGAACCGGATACGAATAACGCCTCATAAATGGCAATCGCTGCCTCGCTCAATCTTTCTTTTGTGGGATCGCGAAGGCATGCCCCTGCACAAGCTGCAACGACTCTCTCCAGTACGTACGGATCGTCGACATCTGCAAAATGTGCGACAAAGCCAGGCAGAAGGCGTGCGCGCGATAGCAGGATTGCTATCGCCCCCTTTGTCGCGTGGTCGCGAAGGTTATTATTCGTTGTTGCTAGTAACCAGCCAAGCGTCTTTAGCGCTCTCTCTAAGACTGAATCGTCAGCCCGAGCGACAGCCGGACCTTGGCACCAACGCGCAAGGCGAAAAGCCTCGCTATTCTCGTCACCGTACCTGCCAAGCGCGTTCAGCGGGACCGTCCAGAACACATCTCGCTTTGGCATACTTCGCTGCCAGAGGTTCTTGTCGAGAAGCTCGATATTCCACGGGTGTTCTCGAGTGCTTAGTCGGAGCAAGATGCGGATATGGTTTAAATCGCTGTACGATCGATTGTCGACGAGCCAGAGGTTAAAGAGTTCAAGAGTACGAGCTGAAAAGGCATTCGGAGAGCGCCAATAAATCGTCTCGATGAAGTCATCAAAATGAAGAGACAGTTCTTCGGACTCGGTTGGCAGATCGTCAATAAGCTCTCGTCTGTTTCGCTCTGCATGCGCGATCCACAAGGCCTGAAACACGCCGTGCCACTCGTATGCGATGCAGACATGTGGAAAATGATCGAACCGCTGCAGCAGGAACGATAGCGGGCCTTCCTCGACGAAAGCGCTCGGCTCCGGACGCGTCGAGTCAAGAAGTGCTTCGGCAACGAGGTGGTCTTGGAAGCGCTGAAAGCCAAACCGCACGACATGCTCGGGCTCGTCGAGCGGGTCGTCGGGATCTGTCATCGCGTTAGGGTCAAACCTGATAATGCCGCGTAAGTGCAACAGTTCAAGCCAAGTCCGATCTTGATTGGCGACATTGCTAAAAGCGCCATTGACGATCGCATGGGCGTCACCGAGGGCGAGGTGATCCGACCTCTTGTGAGCCAAGTGTGCGGCCATTTTCTGCACCGCACGGGTTATCGGGCGCATGAGAGCATCTGACCCATCGTAATGCATACCCAAATGACGGCCTACAAAGTCCAGATAGAAACGGAACACTTCTTTGGTTCCGTGAAGGCCGCTCGGATACTCGTGTCGGCCCGCCGCTGCTAGCGCGACTGAGGTTGTCCTTAGAAATAGTGGATTGCTAAATTCCGGGGAAAGCCATGGCGTTGCCGGACGCAGGATACCGCGCTTGTCAAGGTAGATCTCGGCCGCTCGATCTTGCTCTTCTTCTGTTGTAAAGCCTTCAATATGGATGGCGGCGGCCTTCTGTTTAGTTCCGTCGGTCACAGTATAAGGCTCGTACTCGCTTCGACACGAGCACACGAAAGCTAGCCACGGCCGCGTTTTGATCTCGTCAATCAAGGGACCGAGTTCGGACCTCCAGCGTCTGCCGCCGCCCTCGTTGATCGCATCGATGGCGATGAGAGCACGCGATGCTATCGCTTCCGCAGCTGCGTTCAACGTGTCGAGTAGAGTGGTAAAACTGCAATTCAGTCCCATCAGTCGCGGAAATTGCTCGACTAGCCCGCTGGTGTGCGAGAATTGTGTACCGAGGATCATGACCGCCGGGATTTGAGCGGACGTCAACTGATCTACTTCAGCGGCGAGCAGATGCGATTTGCCCGTTCCGGCGCGACCGATAACAATAGCTGCGCGCTTCGTATCAGCCTCAACTGCAGTGCCATCTATGAAGTCCCTTAACTCCTCGCACGCGCTGTCCAACTCCCAGACACTTGATTCGGCTTCGCCATAGGCACGTTCTGTGCCGCTATCTGAGCCTCGCGTGGAGTTTACTTCTCGCGGACGACAATGCTTAATAATTGCGCGCGCATCGGAGCACGCCAACCGGAGCGCATCGATCTGACATTTGTATTTTTCGATTTCCAACGGCCTGGTCGGATCAAGTTCAATCTTACAAGTGGTGGTCAGTCCGCCCGCTAATTCACGCACGACGTCGAGCGCATTATCGACGTCCTCGTGCAGACGGTGTCGATTTTTCGGGATGCTTTCTGCGACTGACGCTAGACGGGTCTCAAACTGCGCCTGGAGCCGGCGGTCTCGAAGAAGCCCGCCGAATATGTCCTCTGCAGAAACATCGACGTGGTCATCTGGACTGTAACGTTCTTCGAGTGACGATTCCGCCCGTTGGAACACGCGACGAAACCACTCAGGCGTTAGTTCGACCTCGCCAAACCAATAAGATCGCAATCCGACGGAGAGATTATCAACGAGCATGTCTTCAATTGTTGACGCGTCCCATAAATCAAAAGTTACCTCTCGGTAAAGATTAGCTGCAGTAGTCAGCCAGTTCCTACGGTGGGCGTCCCAGTGCTCGCGACCAGACTTTCCCTTGCGGCCGGGAACAGTATCCGTCAGGTCGCAAGCGATTGCTATGACCATATGAGTCATGTTCGGATGAGCTGTCAGCGCGGCGTTCACTGACCCATCGATCTTTCGCCAGTCGATGTCACCAGACTTTGTATGGAACTTAGCTTGATAGCCGTGTTCTCTCCCCGCCGGGTCAGTCCAGTAGGCTTCAAGTCCTCCGTCCCCGCCAGCGCCGTCGATGGCAGTGAATCTTGAGTTCGGCTTAGGCGGATGTCGCCGGGCGAGTTGACACACAAGGCCCTCGAAGGCGCTTCGATGCCCACCAACCTCAGAGCGTAACCGTGTGAAGTCCAGCATTCCGTAATCCTCTGAAAGCAGACCCGCTAGTTCCGGTGGTGAAATCAGTGCTGCAACTTAGCTACGACGATTGGTGTCATTCTGCCTTGCGAAAGAGCCGCCAGGCTTGATCAGGGCGGGTCGGGGTGTGGGCGGTGCCCCCCGCGTCGGTTCTCCCCTCTCCCGATAGCGCTCGATGATGGAGGATGAGCGAGCAGGCCCTGCAACAATTGGTTCCACAACGCGGCGACGTGCGCCGATGGGGCGCGTGTTCAAGGAATAGTATTTGAGCGCCGGTCTAATTCTCGGCAAGTAGAGATAGCCAGTCGGGGAAGGCGCGCCCCTCAACTATCCATCTTCAACGCTGCAATGAACGCTTCCTGCGGGATGTCGACCTTGCCGAACTGGCGCATGCGCTTCTTGCCCTCTTTCTGCTTGTCGAGGAGCTTGCGCTTTCTGGTGGCGTCGCCGCCGTAGCATTTGGCGGTCACGTCCTTGCGCAGGGCCGAGATGGTCTCGCGGGCGATCACCTTGCCGCCGATCGCCGCCTGGATCGGGATCTTGAAGAGGTGGTTGGGGATCAGCTCCTTCAGCTTCTCGCACATGCCGCGGCCGCGGCGCTCGGCCTGGCTGCGGTGGACCAGCATGGAGAGCGCGTCGACCGGCTCGCCATTGACCATGATCGACATCTTGACGAGGTCGCCCTCGCGGTAGTCGGCCATGTGATAGTCGAAGGAGGCGTAGCCCTTGGAGATCGATTTCAGCCGGTCGTAGAAGTCGAAGACCACCTCGTTGAGCGGCAGCTCGTAGGAGACCATGGCGCGCTTGCCGACATAGGAGAGGTCGGTCTGGTTGCCGCGCCGCTCCTGGCACAGCTGCAGAATGTTGCCGAGATAATCGTCGGGGGTGAGGATCGTGGCTTTGATCCAGGGCTCGTGGATCTCGGCGACCTTCATCACGTCCGGCATGTCGGCCGGATTGTGCAGCTGGATGGTCGAGCCGTCGGTGAGCTTGATGTCGTAGACGACCGAGGGCGCGGTGGCGATGAGGTCGAGGTCGAACTCGCGGGACAGGCGCTCCTGGACGATCTCGAGGTGCAGAAGTCCGAGGAAGCCGCAGCGGAAGCCGAAACCGAGGGCCGCCGAGGATTCCATCTCGAAGGAGAAGCTGGCGTCGTTGAGCCGGAGCTTGCCCATGGCGGCGCGCAGCTCGTCGAAATCGGAGGCGTCGACCGGGAACAGGCCGCAGAAGACGACGGGCTGCGCCGGCTTGAAGCCCGGCAGCATGGACGTCGTCTGGCGCTTGTCGTCGGTGATGGTGTCGCCGACGCGGGTGTCGGCGACCTCCTTGATCGAGGCGGTGATAAAGCCGAGCTCGCCGGGTCCGAGCGCGTCGACCTGGACCATCTTGGGGGTGAAGACGCCGACCCGGTCGACCGGGTACTTGGCGTCGGTGCCCATCATGCGGATGGTCTGGCCCTTCTTCAGCTCGCCGTCGATGATGCGCACGAGGACGATGACGCCGAGATAGGCGTCGTACCAGCTGTCGACCAGCATCGCCTTGAGCGGCGCCTTGCGGTCGCCCTCGGTGGGGGCGGGCAGGCGGTGGACGATGGCCTCCAGCACGTCCTCGATGCCGAGGCCGGATTTTGCCGAGATCATCACCGCATCGGAGGCGTCGAGGCCGATGACCTCCTCGATCTGCTCCTTGACCTTGTCGGGCTCGGCGGCCGGCAGGTCGATCTTGTTGAGGACCGGGACGATCTCGAGATTGGCGTCGAGGGCGAGATAGACGTTGGCGAGCGTCTGGGCCTCGACCCCCTGCGCCGCGTCGACGACCAGGAGCGCGCCCTCGCAGGCGGCCAGCGAGCGCGACACCTCGTAGGCGAAGTCGACATGGCCGGGCGTATCGATGAGGTTGAGGACGTAGGTCTCGCCGTTCCTGGCGGCGTAGTGCAGCCGCACGGTCTGCGCCTTGATGGTGATGCCGCGCTCGCGCTCGATATCCATCGAGTCGAGGACCTGGGCCTTCATGTCGCGCAGTTCCAGCCCGCCGGTGGACTGGATCAGCCGGTCGGCAAGGGTCGATTTCCCGTGGTCGATATGGGCGACGATCGAGAAATTGCGGATGTGGTCGAGGGGCGTATTCGCGGGCATGGTGCTCATGGCCGCGATATAACGGTTTTTATCCGTCTTGAAAGCGTCGATTCGCCCGCGCGCCCCGCTGCGTCGCCACGAGAGCGGGCTTCGGACGGCCGGAAGGCGGCCGCCCGAAGCTGCGCGTCAGTCGCAGATGGTGATCGGGCCGATATTGACGCAGGCGCCGCGCCGGCCCCGGCTGCCGATCACCTGGCGGCAGAGGCCGCGATTGTCGCGCCGGAAGCGCGGGTCGCGCTGGCAGCTGCGGACGAGG
>DASYHX010000136.1:0-8347 GCA_035998065.1 Pseudorhizobium sp. | reverse complement strand
ATTGTCAGATTGATGATGACGACCATGGCAAAGTGGATCGGATCAATGCCGAGATGACCCGAGATGGGCGCCAATATAGGCACGAGGATCATCACGCCCGGGAGCGGATCCATGAACATCCCAAACAGCAAGAGCAGGATGTTGACGGCCAACAGAAATGCGATTGGGCTGAGATTCCAGGAGATGATCAGGTCGGCCAGGTACTGCGGCACCCCCTCGTTGATCAAGACCCATGCAAAGGCGCGGGCAGACGCGAGAATAAGCAGGATGCCGACGGTGACCATGGCCGACCGAAAGATGATGTCCGGCAGGTTTTGAAGGCTCAGAGAACGGTAGATGAACATTCCACAGCACAGAGCGTAGAAGACCGCGATCACGGACGCTTCTGTTGGGGTGAAATAGCCGGCCCGAATGCCACCCACGACGATCACGATCAGGGCAAGAGCAGGAAGGGCAAAGATCGTCGTGGACACCATCTCCCGCAGCGTCGGCCGAACATCCATAGACCGGTAGTCACGCTTGCGCGAAATCGCGAAGTTGACGGCGCACATGGCCGCGGAAATGAGGAGCCCGGGGATGATGCCGGCAATAAACAGGCCGCCAACGGAAACCCGATTGTCCTGCAGCGCGTAGATAATCATGACAATGGAAGGTGGAATGATCGGATCTACAATTGCGACTGCGGCTGCAAGCGCAGACGCATAGCGTTTGTCGTAGCCACTCTTTTCCATCATGCGGATGTTCATCGCGCCAGGACCTGCGGCCGCTGCCAGCGCTGAGCCGGAAATCCCGGCAAACAGCGTGGTTGAGATGATGCTGGCATAGCCGAGCCCGCCACGGGCCCGTCCGACGAATTGTGCCGCCAGCCGCAACAGGTGGTGGGTCAATGCTCCGCCCGTCATGAGTTCTGCGGCCAGTATGAAGAAAGGAACCGCCAGGAGGGGAAAGCTGTCGACACCGGAGAACATCTCCTTGATGACGACGATCTGCGGATAATTGCTGCCCAGGATCACGGCTAACCAGGTCGCGATCGCAAGCGTGAAAGCGATAGGCACGCCGATCGCCATGAGCACGAAGAAGGAGGCAAAGAGAATGAAGATCATGGTCCCGTTGCCACAGGCGGCTGGCCATCGTCGTCCTGCAGGGCACTCATGCCGAGAGTGACATAGGTCCGCACCACGAGAAGAAGATGCACGATCAGCATCGTGAAGCCGATCGGTATGGCGAGATAGATGTATCCGAAGGCAATCCGCGTCGATGGCGTCGTCTGCATCATCGTACGCTCGACATAGGACTTGCCAACCCAGATCATCACAAGGAAGAAGGCAAACATGATGATTGCCGAGAGCGCACGCAAGCGGCGCGCGTTGCGCTCAGACATCATGATCTGCACATTGTCGATCACGGTGAGGCTGCCGTGGCGTAGGGTGATGCCCGCGCCGAGAAACGTCAGCCAGATCATCAGGTGGCGTGCCACCTCGTCAGACCAGGTGATGGAATGGTTGGTAAAGAAACGTAGACAAACGTTGACGAACACAAGGATCGCCATGCCCGAAAGAATGGCGATCAACAGCCACCGATTGGCTGCGACGAAGATGTTTTCGAAGGTCTTCATTTCGCCCCCGCGGCCGCCGGTTGAACCGTCAACGACTCGGCAGGACGTTCCGCTTCAAGCGGGACGCCGTGTTTAGACATCACTTGGTCGCAATGATCTGGTCGATCAGGTCCTTGCCGAAGGTCTCGTAATATCCTTCATAAGCGGCCTGGATAGAAGCCTGGAAGGCTGCCTTCTGCTCTTCGCTGAGAACGTTCACCTGCATCCCCGCAGCCTTGGCAGTGTCGACGCCGGTTTTCTCCGAGTTGTCGACGAACGCGCGCATCGCCTCTTTGCCCTTGATGGCTCCGTCGGTAAAGATCTTCTTGTCCTCGTCCGAGAGGCTGTCCCAGAACGCGGGAGACACGATCAGCATGGCTGGGGAATAGACGTGGCCGGATACCGTCAGGTACTTCTGAACTTCCCACAGTTTGGCTGAAACGATCACCGATAGCGGGTTCTCTTGTCCGTCGATCGCTCCTTGCTGGAGGGCCGGGATCACTTCCGGCCAAGACATCGGCGTGGGTGCAGCGCCGGCCGTTTCGAAGGCAGCAATATGGACTGGATTCTCCATCGTCCGGATCTTCAGGCCGGCCAAGTCTTCCGGCTTTTCAATCGGCTGGCGATTGTTGGTGATGTGCCTGAAGCCCTGCTCACCCCAAGCAAGCGCGATCAGATCCCGGTTGCGGAAATCGCCCAGGATGCTTTCGCCGATAGGACCGTCGAGGACGGTCCGCGCGTGGTCGAGGTCACGAAACAGGAAGGGGATATCGGTGACGCCGATTTCCGGCACGAAGTTTGACAGCGCACCCGAGGAAACCACGACGGCTTGGACGCCGGTGCCGAGCTGGAGACCCTCGATCACTTCGCGCTCGCCGCCTTGAGCAGATGAAGGGAAGTGCGTGAACTTGAACTTTCCGCCGCTGGTGTCGGTGACGTATTTGTCCCAACCGTCGGCCGCTGCTCCGTAGTGGGAATCACGAGCCAACGCGTAAGCAATTTTGACCTCTGTCGACTGAGCAAAAGCGCCCGTGGCGCCAGCCAAGGTTATACTGCTCACGAGGACCAGCCGTTTGAACAAGATTGACATGTCGTTCCTCCAGGAGATGGGCTTTGGCGAGCCAGATGACGTGTTTCGTGCCCATTCAATTCGCTAAAACGATGAAAGCGTCAAGTTCACCCAGCGGTAATTCTGGAGTGCCCCTGCTGACACCGGAGCAAACGTTAGACCCGGTTTCACCGAATATCCGCCTTGCAGACGACGCTTGAGTGGGCGCCGGCGTGGTGGTGCCTGCAACACAGTCCAGCGAGACCTGATTTGAACCCGCAATGCCAGAAAAAGATCGGCGGGAGGAATAGAGGCGACCGATAACAGGTCTTGCGGCCCCGGCACGTCTAGCCCGTGTCCACCAAGCCAGCGGAACAAACTACGCAGGCCGGCGATTAAGGTGCGCTTTCCAAGGCGACCAAAGTAAATGGCTCGGTGCCTGCCATATCGCAGATTTGTTGAGAAGAGTTATGATCATTGGATACCACGCTTCCCACGAACAGTTCGCACCCAGCGCGCTGCTCACCTATGTCAAAGCCGCTGAGGAAGCAGGTTTTCAGGCGATCATGACCTCGGACCACATTGCTCCCTGGAGTATTCGCCAGTCCAACTCTGGAAGCAACTGGGCCTGGCTCGGCGCGGCAATGGCCGGCACCTCTCTTCCCTTTGGAACCTTGGCCATCCCCGGCGGCTGGCGCTATCACCCTTCGGTGCTCGCGCATCTGGTTGCCACGCTCAGTGAAATGTTCCCGGGGCGCTTGCCCTGGATCGCGGTGGGAAGCGGCGAAGCACTGAACGAGCGAGTGGTGGGCAAGAAGTGGCCTGAAAAGGAGGAGCGCAATCGTCGACTGCAGGCCGGGGCAGAGATCATGCGCGCTCTGCTGAACGGGGAGGAGGTCACCGTCGATGATCCCGACATTGCGACGGTGGGAGCAAGGCTGTGGTCCTTACCAGCCGCCGGACCCGCGCTTTTCGGCGCAGCCTTGAGTGAAAGCACGGCCGGGTGGATGGGGACATGGGCCGATGGACTGATCACCGTGCCAAAGCCGAAACCCAAACTGGAAAACATCCTTCGGGCCTTTGGAGACAACGGCGGCAAGGGCAAGCCGCTTGCGCTCCAGCTGCAGGTCGCTTGGGCCGGTAGCAAGCAGGAAGCGCGCGTTGCGGCGTGGGATCAGTGGCGACACCTTGCTGCGCCGACGCGAACATTAGCGCAGTTTGAGAGACCGGAGGACTTTGACGCAAGCGTCCGCGATGTAAGGCCTGAGGAAATGGATGATCTCATTCCTCTCATTGATCGCGCGGATGCGCTCGTTCAGATCATCCGCGACTATGCCTCCCTCGGGTTCAGCGAAATCTATATCCACAATGTCTCTCGTGACCAACTCGGCTTCATTCGGTTCATGGAACGCGAGGTTTTGCCCGCTCTTCATCAAAGATGATCTGGAGCGCATTGAGCGACGTGCTGACCCCGCAGCACGGAGTGGGAGAAGAGACGGCGTAAAGACCGTTTCTGCTCCGTGGTTCGGAAGATGAATGGCGCTGTGCAACCTAGCGCATCGCGCGGCTGCCTCTCCGGCTGAAGCATCGTCCAACACTGACCTGGCGATCGAGCGGGAATCGGCACTTCGGTCCGTTTCAGCGTAGATTGCCGGGGGAACTCAACGACGAACGGCTGGTTCAGGCAGGCCTATGTTATTGCGGAGCCTGTTATGGAAGATCCCCGTTTCTGCCGTCATCTGTGCGTGGACATGCAACGCATGTTCGCCGATGAGACGCCTTGGAACGTGCCCTGGATGCAAAGGGTACGCGAAGCTGTTGCCGTGCTTTCGGATGCGCATGCGCCTGAAACGATTTTCACACGGTTCATACCACCCCAGCACCCTTCCGATGCACATGGGACATGGCGAGATTACTATGAGAAATGGCCGATGATGACGCGCCAGTCTCTCGGTGACGAGATGGTCGACATCCTTCCGGAGCTGCGCGCAATGGCGCCGCCTGCAGTCGTCTTCGATAAGCCGGTCTACTCCCCTTGGCTCGATGGTCGGCTACACCGCTTCCTGCAACAGCAGGAAGTCTCCACTCTCGTTATCTCAGGGGGCGAGACGGATGTTTGTATCATGGCTGCTTTGATGGGCGCGGTCGATCTCGGCTATTCAACGATCCTTTTGAAGGATGCTATCTGCAGTACCTCCGACGAGACTCATGACGCTTCGCTCAAGGTGTTCGCTTCGCGATTCTCGACCCAGATCCGCATTTCTACCGTCGATGACGTCCTGAGCTGGTGGCGATGAAAAAGCTTCCGCCCACAGCAGGTGTTGCCCGCGCGGCTAGCGCGGTTGTCAGTCCTGTCCTAGACCTGGACAAGAGCGAGAGATCGCCTTCCCAACCTCTGCGCGTCAGGAGGTCCCAGCGGGGAACCCGGCCATCAGGAGAGGGTTTCAAACACAGCCACCAATCAAGAGGAGAGACCTGCCATGACCGAGGAGCAGCCCGAAATCATCAGAGCGTTAGGCGTTACACCGGCCTTTGATGCTGAGACGGAGGTTGAGCGCCGAATATCCTTTCTTTCGGACTACCTGAGGAAATCCTCAATGCGAGCCTTCGTCCTCGGCATCAGCGGTGGTGTTGATTCAACTGCGGCTGGGCTTCTTGCTCAACGTGCGGTGGAACGCCTGCGTAACCAGGATTACCAGGCGCAGTTTGTTGCTGTTCGCCTCCCCTACGGCGTTCAGGCAGATGAAGCCGATGCGCAAAAGGCTCTGGAGGTGATCGGCCCCGACCGTGTCGTCACAGTGGATATCAAACCGGCCGCCGACGCGGTTCTGGCCGAGCTGCGGCGTGATGCCAATGATCTGTTCAACGACGCCCGCACCGATTTCCACCACGGGAACATCAAGGCACGTCAACGGATGATTGTGCAGTACGCGCTGGCGGGTGCTGTCGGCGGGCTGGTCATCGGGACGGACCAAGCAGCCGAAGCACTGATGGGATTTTTCACCAAGTTTGGAGACGGTGCCGCAGATATTCTGCCGCTTGCGGGACTTACCAAGCGCCGGGTTCGGGCTGTTGCCCTTCACCTCGGCGCCCCGCCGGAACTGGTTCATAAGGTTCCAACTGCGGATCTGGAGAATGATGCGCCGCTTCGACCTGACGAAGATGCCTACGGTGTCACCTACGAGGAAATTGACGACTTCCTGGAGAACAAGGACATTGCCTCGGCCTCTCGGGAGCGCATCCTGGCAACACATCGGGCAAGTGCTCATAAGCGCGCCTTACCCGTCACACCGGATTGACACGAGAGGTCTTCGTCGCCGGCTCGCTCGGTTTGCCCTCGAATTGGCCTGCTATGCGGCCGCATCGACGGGACGTGCGTCTTCCCTCGCGGAACGGCGGCATCCATGGCTTCGAGGAGGGATCTGATATTGAACACGGCTTGTGTCCGGTAGATATCGCAAGGGTGGACGCCCGTATTCTCCTGGATGGTGCCGGCATAGCCGCATCGCGCACCGATCTGTGGACCGCTTTGGTCTGTGTGGACGTTCAGGCATGTCCTGAAAGATAAGGACATATGGGCTACGCGGCAGAGGGTTTGGTATCGCCGCAGTTTCTCGTCCCTCTGATCTTCTTGATCAAGCGTGCCTAGTTGAAGAGGAGCCGGCGGCGAAGCCGGTCTCTCGTCTCGACCAGTGTGATCCGCCGCCCACAAATTTCGCCGCTCGGCGTAAAATTGCTGCCACGATAGGCAACCGCCCGCCAGGCGCGAGCAGGGTCGGGTTTCGCCGTGGTCATGAGGTCTCCTTCAAAAGGCTGTGGCAACGCGCGCCCGGACGCATGGAACGATCGCACCATCGATCGGTTGGAACAGCACCCCCAACAAAAAGAGGTTAATCATGAAAACCTTGATCGTTACTGCGGCCGCACTGTCGCTCTCGGCTAGCGTTGCGTTCGCTCAATCCACGACGCAGAACGCGCCAGCGCAGCAAAGCCAGGGGCAGGGCCAAACCCAACAGCAGGGCGGCGGCGACAACTTCCCCTCGGTTCAGCCACCTCCTCCGCCAAGCCTAGACCAGCAGCCCGATGAACAGGTGGACCGGTCAGATGGGCGGCGGGAGGACCAGATGACTCGCCACTCCCGTGGGCGCCACGGCGGGCGCACCGCGTACTTTTCGATTGAAACGGGTGGCGCGAAGATCAAAGTCCGCTGCGGCGCGGACCAGTCGAGCATCGAGTGCGTTGACATGGTGTCGCAGCTCCTGGAACAGGTTCAGTCTAACGATAGCGGCAATGCTCGCGACAGGCGCGAGCGCGACCGAGATCGCTACAGTCATCGGGACTCGCGGTGGGATCACCTCGACCGTGATTGGCACTACGACAGCGATCGGAGGGGAAGGGACTAAGACGTTTCCGTTGGGTCACTGCACGGCCCCGTCTTGAAAACGCTGCCCTCGATTGAGGGCAGCGTTTCATCGCCCGTCGACAAGTGGTCAAGGACCGGGGACCTGGCCGAACGGGTCCGATTTTCAAGAAGTCTGGCTTCTGATGCGCACCAAAACCGAGCAGCGAGAGGAAGAGGCGTGCCCGGTGAGAATGGCCAGACAGGGGTGATGATAAAGCTTCATTTGGCAATCCTACGAATATAAGCCGGGCCCATTCCCGATCCGTCAGCACTTTGCGCTGGCGCTGAAGCCCGCAGCCATCATGGCACATAAGGTAAGACCAGAAGCCGCTAGGAAGGTGATCGAAAACCCGCTCGCCACGGCATTTCCGGCCGCCCTGAACAGGTTGCCGTCTCCCACTGCGAACGTGAAGAGGGTCATCATCGCCGACGCGCCTGTCACGAACCCGAGATTCCGGGACAAACTCAGCAGCCCCGACAGCATACCTCGTTGGCTGTCCGGTGCGGCATTCATGAGCGCTGCGCCATTGGCCGCCAGAAACATCTGGAAGCCAGGCGTGAGTATGATCAGGGAGAACACGTAACCTGCGACCCCCGTGTATCGCGACAGCAGCGCGAGTGCGACGAACCCAATACACGTCTCCGCCAAACCTGCGATCACAACTGCACGGGTACCGAACCTATCCACGGCTCGTCCGGCCGCGACCCCTGTCAGTGCCGCCATAACCGGACCGACTGACATGACAAGACCGATTACGCTGGCATCCAGGCCGAGGCTTAGCGACAGGTAGAATGGCCCCACCACAAGAGTTGTCATCATGACCATCGACAAAATTAAGTTGGTTGCCAGCGCTGTGGCGATAGCTTGGCTTCCAAGGACCGAGAGCGGAACCAATGGAAACTTTGTTCTGATTTCCACCAGTATGAACGCGGCCACAGCCAACAATGCCGTCAGCAGCAGGAAATGGGATGAGCCCGCGCCTCCCAGGTTCGACATCAGGAGCGAGTAGAAAACCAACGCGATCCCTAGCAGAACGGCTCCGAGCCAGTCCAGGCGGCTGGTCCCGCGTTCGACCGGAGCGTCCGCCGGGATGGTGACCATGGTGGCAATAACCGTCGCCAGTCCAAGGACCGCGAGTGGAACAAAAACTGCACGCCATCCGAAGCCGGACATCAAGATACCGCCAAGGGAAGGGCCAAGGGCGGTGCCGACAGCCGACATGGTGCCCAGAAGGCCCATCGCCGATCCAATGCGGCCCCTGCCCACCGCCTCCTTGAGAATGGACATGGGAAGCGCCATTAG
>DASYHX010000130.1:0-18858 GCA_035998065.1 Pseudorhizobium sp. | reverse complement strand
GCGATGATCCTTCAGAAGATGAAGGAAACCGCAGAGTCCTACCTCGGCGAGAAGGTCGAGAAGGCGGTCATCACCGTTCCGGCCTACTTCAACGACGCACAGCGCCAGGCAACCAAGGATGCCGGCAAGATCGCTGGCCTTGAGGTTCTTCGCATCATCAACGAGCCGACCGCTGCCGCACTCGCCTACGGCCTCGACAAGAAGGACGGCAAGACGATCGCCGTCTACGACTTGGGTGGTGGTACCTTCGATATCTCGGTTCTGGAAATCGGCGACGGCGTCTTCGAGGTGAAGTCCACCAACGGCGACACCTTCCTCGGCGGTGAAGACTTCGACATGCGTCTCGTCGAGTACCTGGCCGGTGAGTTCAAGAAGGACCAGGGGATCGACCTGAAGAACGACAAGCTTGCCCTGCAGCGCCTCAAGGAAGCTGCGGAAAAGGCCAAGATCGAGCTGTCGTCTTCGCAGCAGACCGAAATCAACCTGCCGTTCATCACGGCGGACGCTTCCGGCCCGAAGCACCTGACGATGAAGCTGACCCGTGCGAAGTTCGAAAGCCTGGTCGACGATCTCGTCCAGCGCACCGTTGCTCCGTGCAAGGCGGCACTCAAGGATGCAGGCGTCACTGCTGGCGAAATCGACGAAGTCGTTCTGGTGGGCGGCATGAGCCGCATGCCAAAGGTTCAGGAAGTCGTGAAGCAGTTGTTCGGCAAGGAGCCGCACAAGGGCGTTAACCCGGATGAAGTTGTCGCCATGGGCGCTGCCATCCAGGCCGGCGTTCTGCAGGGCGACGTCAAGGACGTCCTTCTGCTCGATGTGACCCCGCTGTCGCTCGGCATTGAAACGCTCGGTGGCGTCTTCACCCGTCTGATCGACCGCAACACGACGATCCCGACGAAGAAGAGCCAGACCTTCTCCACTGCCGAAGACAACCAGTCGGCCGTGACGATCCGTGTTTCGCAGGGCGAGCGCGAGATGGCTGCGGACAACAAGCTGCTCGGCCAGTTCGACCTCGTCGGCCTGCCGCCGGCACCGCGTGGCGTACCGCAGATCGAGGTGACCTTCGACATCGACGCCAACGGTATCGTTCAGGTCTCGGCCAAGGACAAGGGCACCGGCAAGGAGCAGCAGATCCGCATCCAGGCTTCTGGCGGTCTGTCTGACGCCGACATCGAGAAAATGGTCAAGGATGCCGAGGCGCATGCCGAGGAAGACAAGAAGCGTCGTGCCGGCGTCGAGGCGAAGAATCAGGCAGAGAGCCTGGTCCATTCGACCGAGAAGTCGCTCCAGGAATACGGCGACAAGGTCTCCGAGTCCGACCGCAAGTCGATCGAGGATGCCATCGCTTCGTTGAAGGCGGCCGTCGAAGCGTCCGAACCGGATGCAGACGACATCCAGGCCAAGACCCAGACGCTCATGGAAGTTTCCATGAAGCTGGGCCAGGCCATCTACGAAGCGCAGCAGGCTGAAGGCTCCGATGGTTCCGAGGGCGGCAAGAGCGACGACGATGGCGTCGTGGATGCCGACTACGAGGAAATCAAGGACGACAAGAAGTCGGCCTGAGGCTCGCCGGTTGGCGACCCTCATGAAGATAGTCGACTAGAAAATCCGGCTGCCATCGTGCAGCCGGAATACTTTCGGGAGCCGTTACCTCCATGGCAAAAGCTGATTTTTACGAAACCTTGGGTGTCGGCCGGTCCGCTGACGAGAAGGAGCTGAAGAGCGCCTTCCGCAAGCTCGCGATGAAGTATCATCCCGACAAGAATCCGGGCGATGCAGAGGCCGAGAAGAAGTTCAAGGAACTCAACGAGGCCTATGAAACCTTGAAGGATCCGCAAAAGCGGGCCGCCTATGATCGCTTCGGGCACGCAGCCTTCGAAGCGGGCGGAATGGGCGGCGGCGGTTTCGGCGCAGCCGGTGCCGGCGGGTTCTCGGATATTTTCGAAGACATATTCGGCGAAATGATGGGCGGTGGGCGTGCCAGGCGGTCTTCAAGCGGCCGTGAACGGGGTGCAGATCTCCGCTACAACATGGAGATCACCCTCGAGGAAGCCTACGCCGGCAAGACGGCCCAAATCCGGGTCCCGACCTCTATCACCTGCGATGTCTGCTCCGGTTCGGGTGCCAAACCCGGAACGCAGCCAAAGACGTGCGGCACCTGCCACGGCTCCGGCCGGGTGCGGGCAAGCCAGGGCTTCTTTTCGGTGGAACGGACCTGTCCGACCTGTCACGGCCGTGGCCAGACGATCACCGACCCCTGCACGAAGTGCCACGGGCAAGGCCGCATTTCCGAGGAACGCTCCCTCTCGGTCAATATTCCCGCAGGCATTGAGGACGGCACGCGCATCCGACTGCAGGGCGAAGGCGAGGCTGGCATGCGTGGCGGGCCCACTGGAGATCTCTACATCTTCCTGTCGGTCAAACCACACCAGTTCTTCCAGCGCGACGGCGCCGATTTGTTCTGCACCGTCCCAATATCCATGACGACCGCGGCACTGGGCGGCACCTTTGACGTCGGGACGCTTGATGGAACCAAATCCCGGGTGACGGTGCCCGAAGGGACGCAGCCAGGAAAGCAGTTCCGCCTCAAGGGGAAGGGAATGCCGGTGCTGCGCTCGTCGCAGACGGGTGATCTCTACATCCAGATCCAGATTGAGACGCCGCAGAAGCTGACAAAGCGCCAACGGGAACTGCTTCAGGAGTTTGAGGAGATATCGTCAAAAGAGAACAACCCGGAGTCCACGGGCTTCTTTGCCCGTATGAAGGAATTCTTCGAAGGATAACGGGTGCGATCTCCGCGAGCCGACAGGCTGCTTCATCAGCCGTTTTCAAAAAGAGCAGCGACCAATCCGCTGCTCTTTCTTTTTCGGCCAGGGCGATCAGCCCGTCGCGTGGACGGATGATCCGGCAAGCAGCACAGCAAAACCAAGAAGTCCGGCTGCCGAACATTTTCGCATCGCGGGAGGCGTGAGGAGTTTTCCGCTCCCATTAGCAACAAGGGAACCGACTGCCAGCCATAGGTTTGCCGCCAGCACCACCAAAAGAGCAAAGCCCAGAAGCCACGGAAGCACCTCATGAGCAGAACCCTGCGGCAAGAGGACCAAGGCGATGATCGGCGCCTTGGGATTGAGCAGAGTCGTCATGAAGACGGTTCGAGGGCCTATAGCCTCTTCTGGTTCTTTGGCGGAGTGGGAAGAGCGCCAGAGCCGCCAACTGAGGAAAAGGACCCAAGCGGCAGCCAAGCCTTTCATCCATAACGATGCCTGCGGATACGCCACAAAGACCGGTGCAGCCACCAAGCCGATCGGGATGATGATCGCAAGATAGCCACCGAGCTCGGCGGCGATCAGGCCTAGGGAAGTGCGCCAGCCGCTGGAGTAGCCTGCCAGCATCATCAACGTGTTTGTCGGCCCGGGGGTGAGAAGCAGAAGCAGAACACCCCCTACGAAATGGAAAAAATGCATTGGGCCGCAACTTCTGGTGAAAAGCTTCGACCGGCTTCTAGCACGCGATGTCCGAAGGCAAATTGATGTTCATCAACCGGGTGGCGTTCAGATCAGTAGTGCGGTGGCTTGGTGATCGGGGGCGCATCCAACGAGCTTTCTTCCAACGTCAAGAAGCGCTCCGTCAGGCGGTCCAGCTTCGCACGCGTCTGCTCGACCAGCTTCCACTGCTCTGCGATCTGGTCGGAAAGTTCCTCGATCACCTTGGCCTGATAGGCAGCAAGTTCCTCGAGGTGAATGATCCGTTCGTCGAACTCTGGCACCGGTAGACCCTTGATCCATCACTAAACGCGGTCAGTGATGCTTCTTGCGGGTGTACGGCATCAGCATGATCGCAGAGGCAGTTACCGCACCACCGAAGGTGAGCGCAAGCGGGAAAGCGATCATCCCGAAGGACAGAAGGGGGATCTGCGAACGCAATATATGGGTGCCAAGCCCGTAAAGGTTGAACCAGAACAGAACTGCTGAAATGAAGAGGCCAAGTCCCATTCCAAAGGCAGCATTTAACCCCAGAAACCACAGCATCTGGCGGTGGTCCTGCTGCGCTTCTTCCGGTGTCATATCGTCATCCAACAGCATGAGGAGCCTCCTGACAGACACAGCGCCCGTTCCAGTTCATCGCAGCGATGTCGCGCCTGTAACTCGGAAGATCATCGAGAGTTCCTGAACGCCAAGACCCCGGAGTGAATTGATCTCGAAAGGAGTCGCTTGCCATCCGTCGGGATACCCCGTAGCTCCTTCCCACCAACGAACGCAACGCCATGGCTCAGAAGACCTTTCTCTCGCAGTTGAAACTTAACGACTTCCGCAATTATGCGGAGGCAGCCTTGTCGCTTGACGAGCGCCATGTCGTGCTCACGGGGGAAAACGGGACTGGCAAAACCAACCTCATGGAGGCCGTCTCCTTCCTTTCCCCCGGTCGCGGTCTTCGCCGTGCGGTTCTTGCCGATGTTACTCGCGTGGGCGCCGAAGGCGGGTTCTCCGTTTTCGCCAAAGTGGAAGGGATGGACGGCGAGGTCGCCTTGGGAACGGGCATCGACGGTGAAGGCGAAGTTTCGGCCCGGCGCCTGCGCATCAACGGCACGCCCGCGAAGTCCACCGAGGAACTGACCGACCATCTGAGCGTGCTGTGGCTAACGCCTGCCATGGACGGGCTCTTCACCGGCCCATCGGCGGATCGACGGCGCTTCCTCGACAGGCTGGTCCTTTCAATCGATCCCGGCCACGGACGGCGCGCGAGCGACTTCGAGCGCGCCATGCGAAGTCGCAACCGCCTTCTGTCTGAAGGACGGTTCGATCCGGATTGGCTTTCCGCCATCGAAGCACAGATGGCAGGTCTCGGCGTTGCGATGGCTTCCGCTCGGCAGGAGATGCTAGGCCTGTTGCGCACACTATCGTCAACCTCGGAGCAGACGCCGTTTCCCTCCCCTGTTCTTGCACTGGAAGGTTACCTTGATGAGGTGGCGGACCAGCCGGCAGCAGATCTCGAGGACCTGTATCTGGACATGTTGCGTCAGAACCGGAGCCGCGATGCTGCTGCAGGACGCACGCTGGACGGGCCACACCGAAGCGACCTTCTGGTTCGCCACCGGGAGAAAGACATGGATGCAGGACGCTGTTCCACCGGCGAGCAGAAAGCCTTATTGATTGGGCTAGTGCTCGCGCATGCCCGACTGACGGCCAAGATGACCGGGTTCGCACCAATTCTTCTTCTGGACGAAATTGCCGCGCATCTTGACGAGGGACGCCGCGCTGCGCTGTTTAACCTGATCCACGAGCTCGGCGGCCAGTCGTTTATGACCGGCACCGACAATTCCATGTTCGCAGCGCTGGGTAACCGGGCGCAGTTCTTCACCGTTGGGGGCGGCAGCATCCGCAATTAGACCGGCTTTTCTGCGGCTGGAACGGCTGGTAGGGTTGAAGAATGGAACTCACGTCAGACGAAGTCGAACGCTATCGCCGCCACATCCTGCTTCCCGAAATTGGAGGTTCCGGGCAGCAGCGACTCAAGAACGCCCGCGTACTGGTGGTCGGCGCAGGCGGGCTCGGCTCTCCAGTTCTACAATACCTTGCAGCCGCTGGCGTCGGGACCATCGGCATGATCGATGACGACGTTGTCTCGCTGTCGAACCTGCAACGCCAGGTCATCCACGACACCGGCGCCGTTGGGGCCGCCAAAACCGCCAGCGCAAGAGCGTCCATCACCCGGCTCAACCCCACGGTCCGGGTGCTGGAATACGAAGAGCGTTTCTCCCCCGCCTGGGCCAGTTCGCACCTCCGGCTCTTCGATCTCCTTCTCGACGGATCTGACAATTTCGATACGCGTTATGACGCCGCTGATTCAGCGGAGAAGGCAGGCATTCCCCTGGTGACGGGGGCGGTGGGACGTTTCGACGGTTCTCTCACCGTGCTGATGCCTTACACGGTCTCCGCTGATGGCGTGGCTAATCCAGGCTATCGCGACTTGTTTCCCGAGCGGCCGCCGCAGGGACTGATCCCGTCCTGCGCCGAAGCCGGCATCATCGGCGCGCTTACCGGAGTGATCGGCACCCTCATGGCCGTGGAAGCAATCAAGCTCATCACGGGCGCAGGCGAGCCTCTGGTAGGGCGCCTCCTGCTTTATGATGCCCTCACGGCCAAGTTCGACACGATCCGCTATAAGCGACGCACCGCAGAAACGGCGAGCGTGTAGTGCACATCTGTCGAACCGACGAAAACTTCGACCGGTGGGACGAGCTTCTCGCTCTCATCAAGGCTTCGTTCGGCTACATGGACGGCATCATTGACCCGCCCTCCTCCGCAACGCGGCTTACCCGGCTTTCCCTGAAGGAAAAGGCAAGGAGCGAGATCTGCACGATAGCGCTGGATCGGGACAGGCTTACAGGCTGTGTCTTCTGTAGGCTCGAGCCGTTTCACTCTCTCTACATCGGTAAGCTGGCCGTGCTGCCTGAGGCGCAAGGCACAGGCATCGGTCGTCGATTGATGGGAGCAGTCGAAGCCATGGCGCTCGATCTCGGCTGCCAAAGCCTCAGACTTGAGACGCGCATCGAGCTTGCGGCAAATCACGCCACCTTCGGGCGTTGGGGCTTCATCCGGACAGCGCAAAAGTCTCACCCCGGCTATGACCGTACGACGTTCATCGAGATGGTGAAGAAGCTCAGGCCACAGGCGCCCAAAGCCTCAGAGCCGGCCGAAGCTCCCTAAAGCCTGCCAGGCAAGACGCGGTTCGGCGGACGATGGCCATCAAAGAAGGTGCGAATGTTGATGATGACCTTGTCGCCCATGTCGATCCGTCCTTCAATGGTCGCCGAACCCATGTGGGGCAAGAGAACCACGCGACCTTGGTCCGCCAGCTTGACCAGCTTCGGGTTGATCGCTGGCTCGTTCTGGTAGACGTCCAGACCCGCCCCGGCGATCTTACCATCACGTAGCAACTGGATCATTGCCATCTCGTCTATGATGTCGCCGCGCGCGGTATTGACGATAATTGCCGATGGCTGCATCAGCGCCAGGCGACGCGCAGAAAGAAGGTGGAAGGTCGCCGGCGTGGAGGGGCAGTTGACCGAAACGACATCCACGCGCGCCAGCATCTGATCGAGACTGTCCCAGTAGGTGGCCTCGAGTTCCTCTTCCGTCGAGGTCTGCACGCGCTTGCGGTTGTGATAGTGTATGGAGAGCCCAAAGGCCTTGGCGCGGCGGGCGACCGCTGTGCCGATCCTGCCCATCCCGACAATGCCGATCCGCTTGCCCCAGATCCGACGGCCGAGCATCCATGTCGGCGACCATCCCGCCCAGTCGCCCGGCTGATCCGTCAGGATTCGCGCACCCTCCGTCAATCGCCGGGACACCGCGAGGATCAGCGCCACCGTCATGTCGGCGGTGTCTTCGGTGAGTACATTGGGTGTGTTGGTGACTGTTATGCCTTTCTTTGCCGCCGCCTCGATATCAATATGATCCGTTCCGTTGGAGAAGCTTGCGATCAGCTTGAGATTGTCGCCGGCCTCGGCGATCAAGGCCTCGTCGATCCGATCCGTAACGGTCGGAACAAGGACGTCTGCCGCCTTCATGGCCGCGGCCAGTTCATTGCGATCGCGGGGGCGGTCATCGATATTGAGCTCCGCGTCGAAAAGCTCGCGCATGCGAGTCTCCACGGCATCCGGCAGCTTGCGCGTGATATAGACCTTGGGTTTCATCCTGGCTGTCATGGCGGCGTATTCAGAGGTCCTTAACCAAGTCGCGCGATAATCAGCGCATTCAGGGCGTTTCTACCAGACCCGTCAGCGAAGACAAACAAAACCTCTCCGGAGGCGGTTGTCTCGGCTGCGCCCTCACGCGATCCAATGACCGGTGAAACCGGTTCGATATAGTTTGGAACGGCAAGCATGCGTAGCGTCATCCTCCCGATCTTAGCCGCCGTGACCATCGCTCTGAGCGTCTCGACCACTTATCCTTCCATGTCGCTTGCCCAGGGCGCGGGGAAAGGGGCGAGCGGCCTCCCGCTTCCACGGTTCGTCAGCCTCAAATCGAAGCGCGTGAACATCCGCATTGGGCCAAGCACCGATTATCCTGTGGCGTGGATGTACCTGAAATCGGGCACCCCGATGGAGATCATCCAAGAGTACGATAACTGGCGTAGAGTCCGTGACGCGGACGGCACGGAAGGCTGGGTCAATCAAGCGCTTCTCTCGGGAGAACGAACCGCCGTTGCCGCGCCCTGGATGCGCGGCAAGGACGGCGAAGTCTTCGTCAACATGCGGCGCGACCCTCAGAGCACATCGGCGATCGTCGCAAAACTCCAGCCGGGCGTCGTCATCACGATGAACGAATGCAACGGCGACTGGTGCCATGCTATGGTCGAGGGCGCCGAAGGCTGGGTAAGCCAGGCTGAAATCTGGGGTGCCTATCCCGGCGAGGCTTTCAAATAGGTCGCCCTAAAGCAACCCTTCCCGAACCGCCGCAGCATTGAGCGATTCCATGGGTCGAGGCCCGATCTGCTGAATGACGATGGCCGCAGAAAGGCAGCCGAGCTTACCGCAGTCGGCGAGTGAACGGCCTTGCGTGTAGCCATAAAGGAAACCGGCAGCGAAAAGGTCACCGGCACCGGTGGTGTCGACCACGTCCGGGACGGAATACGCCTCGATCTTCACGCGCTCGTTGCCACGCAGGAGGATGGCGCCTTCTTCACTCAGGGTGACTGCCGCCAGCTTGCAGTCCTTTGCAATGCTCGTCAGCGCCAGTTCGAAGTCTTCCGTTTCGTAGAGCGACAGTGCCTCCTGCTTGTTGGCGAACACGATGTCCACCGTTCCCGATCGCATCAGCTCTAGAAATTCCGCCCTATATCTACCGACACAGAAAGGATCAGAGAGCGTCATGGAGACTTCACGCCCGTGCGCATGCGCAATGCGGGCGCAGTCGAGGATCGCCTCCTTCGCCCGCGGCGGATCCCAAAGATAGCCTTCGAAGTAGGTTACAGCCGAATCAGCGACCACCTGGGGCTCGACGTCTTCCGGACCCAATTCGACGCAGGCGCCGAGATAGGTGTTCATCGAACGCTCGCCATCCGGAGTGACGAAAATCATGGAGCGCGCGGTCGGCGGATTCGATCCCTGAGGTTTGGTTACGTAGTGAACGCCCTGCGCCCGGATGTCGTGCTGAAAGATCGCCCCAAGTTGGTCCTCGGCGACCTTGCCGAAATAGGCAGCCTTGCCACCCAGGCCGGCGATCCCCGCCGCCGTGTTGCCGGCGGAACCGCCGGAAGCTTCCACGGCAGGTCCCATCTTCGCATACAGCAATTCCGCCCGATCCGCGTCGATCAGGTTCATCGCCCCCTTGATGATCTCGTTGTCGCTGAGAAAGCTGTCTTCGCAGCGCGCAATGATATCGACGATCGCATTCCCGACCGTGAGGACGTCAAATTTTGACATTCAGCCAAGCCCCTGTTGTTTCCGAAGTGACGGTTTGGCGTCTTCTCGCATATGCAAAGGGAAAACCCTAGAGGCAACCGAAGGATCTCAGCTGCAGTTTGGCGTTTGTCGCTTTCGCCCGCATGGTTTAAACCCGCGGCACGTCTCCCTCGAAGGTCTTCCCGTGTCTGCCACCCTCGTCAATGTTGCTCCTGTCTTCCTGCTCATCCTGATCGGCTGGGTGGTCGCCCGCACCGGCATCCTCAGTGAAGCCACTGGAGATGCCCTCGGAGAATTCGTGTTCAAGATCGCAGTCCCCATGCTGATCTTCCATACGCTTGCCGACGCTCACTTCGAAGGTGTTTCTCCCTTCCGCCTCTGGTGCGCCTATTTCGCCGGTGTGGCGGTGACCTGGACGGCAGGCCATCTCCTTGCCAAACATGCCTTCGGCCGCGACGACAAGATCGGCGTCATCGCCGGCGTGTCTGCCGCCTTCGCCAACAATGTCTTCATCGGCCTTCCTCTGGTAGGACGCTCCGTCGGAGCGGATGGACTCGTCGCCCTGTCGATCCTGCTCGCCATTCACCTGCCCCTGATGATGATCGTCGGCACCATTCTTATGGAGCGCGCAGCGGTGGTCGTGGACGGCGGTCAATCGCGAGGTCTTAAAACGATCATGCGCCAGGTCGGCTCCAATCTTATCCGCAATCCGCTGGTGATCGCGCTCGGCGCTGGCCTATCCTTCAACCTTTCAGGCGTGAGCCTGACTCCCGTCGCCAACACGGTGGTCAGCCAGTTGTCCAGTGCAGCCGGGCCAGCGGCATTGATCTCGATCGGGATGGCGCTGACTAAGTATCCGGTGCGCGGTAATATTGGGCTCACCGGTGCAATCGCGGTGCTGAAACTCGTCCTGCTTCCAGCAGCCGTCTATGCCATGAGCAGGCTCCTCGGGCTCAGCCCCTCCTGGACCGCAGCGATGGTGCTTACCTCGTCGGTCCCGACGGGCATCAATGCATGGCTGATTGCCCACCGCTTCCGCTCGGGTCAGAATATCGCCGCATCGACGATCACCGTTACGACCGCCTTCGGTATCATCTCCGTCAGCTTCTGGGCCTGGCTCCTCAGCTGACCGAAGAGCTTCAAGGCGCAAACAAAGAAAAGCCCGGTCGCGAGGCCGGGCTTCTCTTCATTCATCCTGTTGAGCAACCCAATCAGTTGTTGGGTGCAGGCTGCTCGCCGGTCGTGCCGGGCTGTTCCGGAGGCGCGACCTGGTCGGCTGTCGGTTCTGCGTTCTGAACGGCAGGAGCCGCCTGATTGCCGGTTGCGGCCGGGTCCTGAGCTGCCGGCTGCGTGCCAGTGCCTTCGGCTGCAGGAGCCGTTTCAGCAGCAGGAGCCTGGCCCTCAGTAGCGGGAGCAGCACCTTCAGCAGCAGGAGCCGCACCTTCAGCGGCAGGGGCAGCGCCCTCGGCGGCAGGGGCGGCACCCTCGGCGGCAGGGGCGGCACCTTCGGCCGCAGGCGCGGCATCGTCCGCGGGAGCGGCAGCTTCCGGTTCCGGCAGCGGAGCGGGGCTGTCCGAGAGCGAACGGAGGTAAGCGATGACGTTTGCGCGCTCGTCGTCCCTCTTGAGACCAGCAAAGCCCATGGCAGTGCCCGGGACGTGCTGCTTCGGCGCCAGCAGGAAGCCGTTCAGGTGATCATAGTCCCACACGACCGAGCCGCCTTCGGAGAAGTCCTGCATTGCGGCTGAGTAGCTAAATCCTTCGTGGGACGCGACAGGGCGGTTGACGATATCCCAGAGCCCCGGCCCAACCTTGTTGGCACCGCCTTGCTCGGCCGTATGACAGCTAGCACATTTTCTGAAGGACGATTCACCGGCCGCCGCGTCGGCGCTGGCAAGGAGCGTCGCGACCGGGACAGCAGCCTCTTCTTCGGCTGCGCCAGCTTCTGCACCCGTTTCCGCGGCGACAATGGCAAAGCCTTCCTGTTCAGGTGCTGCCGCATGCCAAATGCCTTCTGAAGCAATCGACACCGTCATCATGACGAAAACGGTGGCAAGAAACGCTCCTACCGCCATGTTCACGTACGAGTTCATTTGCAAACGCTCCTTTGCAACCGCCGGCTACAGGCGGGCCATCTTGAAATCGCGCGGAACCTATGTCTTTTGCATTGGTGTTGCAACACGATTATACCGCGGCCCGTGAGACTTTTTGACACTGATCAACCCGCTTTTGAAGGTATTTCATGACCGAGTTCGACCATGACCGAACGCTGGTGCTCATTCCGGCGCGAATGGCGTCAACGCGCTTGCCTGGCAAGCCGCTCGCAGATATCGCCGGCCTGCCGATGATCGTGCAGGTCGCCAAGCGCGCTCAAGAGGCGAATGTCGGACGCATCGTCGTCGCCGTTGATCATCAGGACACCTACGACGTCGTGTCATCTGCCGGCTTCAAGGTCGTGATGACCCGCCAAGACCACCAGTCGGGATCGGACCGGATCTACGAGGCGATCCAGAAGGTCGACCCGGACGGCAAGATCGAGGTTATAGTTAATGTGCAGGGCGATTTGCCGACCATCGAGCCGGAGGCCGTCCGCGCTGCCCTTCGTCCGCTTGACAACCAGACAGTAGACATCGGGACCCTCACCGTCGCGATCACCGACGAGCACGAAAAGACCAACCCGAACGTGGTAAAGGTCGTCGGCTCACCCCTTTCCGATACACGGCTGCGGGCACTCTACTTCACCCGTGCCACGGCACCACACGGCCAAGGCCCGCTCTACCACCACATCGGGCTCTACGCCTATCGTCGCTCAGCGCTCGAGCGCTTCGTGTCGCTGGGCCCCTCGGTGCTGGAGAAGCGCGAATCGCTGGAACAACTGCGGGCACTCGAAGCCGGCATGAGGATCGATGTGGAGATCGTTGACTCGGTTCCGCTCGGTGTCGATACTCCCGCCGATCTCGAAAAGGCTCGCGCGATCCTCGCCGGCCGCCCCTCCTGAGGCACTTCTCCATGATCCAGACGACCAACAAGATCGCCTTCCAGGGCGACTTCGGCGCCAATTCCGATATGGCGTGCCGCGACATGTTCCCTACCATGGAGCCCCTGCCCTGCCCCACCTTTGAAGACGCCTTCGTGGCGCTTGAGAGTGGCGAAGCGGACCTCGCCATGATCCCGATCGAGAACACGATCGCCGGGCGCGTGGCCGACATTCATTACCTGCTGCCGGAATCGCGCCTGCACATCGTGGGCGAGTATTTCATGCCGATCCGGTTCCAACTGATGGCGCTCCCTGGCGTGACGCGGGAAGAGATTCGCACCGTCCACAGCCACATCCATGCGCTCGGCCAGTGCCGGAAGATCATTCGTTCCAACGGCTGGAAGGCCGTGGTCGCCGGCGATACGGCCGGCGCTGCCAAGCTGGTTTCGGAACAGGGCGAGCGTTCCATGGCTGCACTCGCACCTCGTCTCGCGGCAGAACTCTACGACCTCCAGATACTGGCAGAGAACGTCGAGGACACCGAGAACAACGTGACCCGTTTCGTCGTGCTGTCGCGTGACGAAGCCTGGGCGAAACGGCAGGACGAGGCGGAAATCATCGTCACCACCTTCGTCTTCAATGTGCGCAACATTCCAGCAGCCCTCTACAAGGCGATGGGCGGGTTTGCCACCAACGGCATCAACATGACGAAGCTCGAAAGCTACCAGCTCGGCGGCAAGTTCATCGCCACGCAGTTTTATGCCGATATCGAGGGCCACCCGGACGACGCGAGTGTCCGCCGAGCCCTGGAAGAGCTGCGCTTCTTTTCGGAAAAGGTGCGCATTCTCGGCGTCTACAAGGGCCATCCGATGCGCGGAACCCTCTAAGGGGTCCGCCCATTATCGCGGCCAATCAATCCAGTCGCGGATGAGCCGGTGGGCAATGGCACCGACGGGCGGAGCAAACAGCCCAACCCCCGGCTGACCGTCGAGAATCTGTGCCACTTCGCCACGGGAAAACCAGCGGCAGTCGGCGATCTCCTGCTCGTCTATCTTGATCTCGGTCGACTGTGCCTCAGCAAAGCAACCGATCATCAGCGAATGGGGCATCGGCCAGGGTTGCGACGCATGGTAACGGATGCGTCCGGTGCGGATACCGGCTTCCTCGAATGTCTCGCGCCGTACCGCATGCTCCATTGTTTCTCCAGGCTCAACAAATCCGGCAAGGCAGGAATACATCCCCTCCTGGAAATGGTGACTGCGGCCAAGGAGGCAACGGTCCCGCTCTTCGTCGATCGTGAGCATGATCACGACCGGATCGGTGCGGGGGAAGGTCATGTGCTCGCAGGCCGTGCAGACGCGGCGATACCCACCTATGCGGCTCTCTGTGCGACCACCACATTTGCCGCAGAATCGGTTGCTGGCATTCCAGTGGATCAGCGCTGCCCCCTGCGCTGCCTCGCCTAGACGTTCCTCGTCCAGCAGTCCGTCCCGATAAAGAGCACGCGGCTCTGTCGGCTTGAAGTTCGCCGCGAGATCCTCGGCAGCGACGCCCACGGGTACGGCGATACGGGGCTCTCCGTTTTCGCGATAGCCCAGCAGCACCGCGTTATCGAAGTCCGGCTGGAGTTCCGGTAGCTCGTAAGCTGCGAAGAGCGGATCAAGGACCTGCCCGTCGTGCTTTAGGATCAGACGATTACCGGTGAACGCGAGGATATGCGTTCCCTCCACCTTGAGCGCCCGCTCAAGGCAGTCCTCGTCCCGATATTCGGACTGGCGATCCAGTGTGTTTCCGGAAAAGGCCGTGAGGCTACTGGGTTCAGGATGAGGTGCATCGCTATCGAAAAGGGATCTTGTCATTTCAGAGGGCTTCGATCAGCTTCTTGAGGAAATCCTGCTTGGCGTCGTTGTCGTACGGCTCGGCGCTCCCGTAGCCCCAGATGGGGCCGGGCCAATTGGGATCGTCCTCCGTGCGGGCGACGATGTGCACGTGCAATTGCCGCACGATGTTTCCCAGCGCTGCAACGTTGATCTTGCGCGCTCCGGTCACCGTCTTCATTGCAGCCGCGACGGCGTTGGTCTCGAAAGTCAGCAGCGTCTGGTCGAGAGGCGTCAGTTCAAATATCTCGCTTACACCCGCTCGCTGCGGCACGAGCATCAGCCAAGGCCAGCGACTGTCCTTCATGAGACGAAGCTGGCAGAGTCCCAGAATCGTCACCAGTTCGGAATCCTGTTCAATCCTCTGGTCCAGCGCGAATTCCATTCGGTGCGGTTCCTCTCTCGTTAGCGAGCCTAACAGTTTTTTACAGGCTTCGCTTGCATTTGCGAACGTTATTGCCGATATGTGCGGCGGGAGGTTGGTGGTGGACGAGCCACTCGCCAACCGGGTCAGGTCCGGAAGGAAGCAGCCCTAACGAGCCAGGCACGGGTCGCCGTGCCAGCCTCCCACCTTCTACCATCTTGGTCAGCTTCCGGTCCGGTCAAGAGGCTGGAACGGCCCGCGCAGGCTGGCAGGAACGATGAACGACACCGGGCCCACCTCAACGGCATTTCCACCCCCTGGCAGCGGCTACCGCGTGCTGGCGCGAAAATACCGGCCCAAGGACTTCTCCGACCTGATGGTCGGCCAGGAGCCGATGGTGCGAACGCTGACGAATGCGTTCGAGACCGGTCGCATTGCGCAGGCCTACATGCTGACCGGCGTTCGCGGGGTCGGCAAGACAACCACCGCCCGCATCCTTGCCCGTGCTCTCAACTACAAGACCGACGACATCGACCGCCCGACGATCGACCTTCGTACTCCAGGCGAGCACTGCCAGGCGATCATGGAAGGCCGCCATGTCGACGTCATCGAGATGGACGCCGCTTCCCATACCGGTATCGACGACATCCGCGAGATCATCGAACAGGTCCGCTACCGGCCGGTCTCGGCGCGCTACAAGGTCTATATCATCGACGAAGTGCACATGCTGTCGACGCAGGCGTTTAACGGGCTGCTGAAGACGCTTGAAGAGCCGCCGGAGCATGTGAAGTTCATCTTCGCGACGACCGAAATCCGCAAGGTGCCGATCACGGTTCTGTCGCGCTGCCAGCGTTTCGACCTGCGCCGCATCAGCGCTGCCGATCTCGTCGGGCTCTTCTCGACCATTGCCGAAAAGGAAGGCATTTGGGCAGAGCCGGAAGCGCTGTCTATGATCGCCCGTGCCGCCGAAGGCTCTGCGCGAGACGGCCTGTCGCTGCTCGACCAGGCAATCGCCCATGGCGGCGGGCGCGTCGAGGCCGAGGCGGTCCGAGGCATGCTGGGGCTGGCTGACCGAGCGCGTATCGTCGATCTCTTCGATCATGTCGTGCGGGGCGATGTCACGGCTGCCCTTGGCGAATTCGAGGCGCAGTACCAGGCCGGCGCAAACCCGGTGGTCGTCCTGACCGATCTGGCGGACTTCACCCATCTCGTCACTCGATTCAAGTACATTCCGGAGGCCGCTCAAGATCCTTCCTTGAGCGAAGTCGAGCGATTGCGCGGCCAGGAGTTTGCCAACACCGTTGCGGTCAGCACGCTGTCGCGGATCTGGCAGATGCTACTGAAGGGCATTCCCGAGGCAGAAAACTCCTCCCGGCCCGCCGGCGCCACCGAGATGGTGCTGATCCGGCTAACGCACGCGGCACACCTTCCCGCACCGGAAGACGCGGCGCGGCGGCTGAGCGATTTCAGCAACGGCGATGGCCGTGGCACCCCTCCTTCGAGCAACGGCGGCGGCACAGGACAAGTCGCCTCCTCGCCACCTCCACTCAATGCCGTTGCCTCGTCCATGACACCGGCCTCGCGCGGGCCTGCCGGCGGTCCGACGGCCATGCTGAAGGCCGTTCCCACGTCAGTGCCGAGAGAATCGGCAGTCGGCCGCATCGAGGAACAGCCCGTCGACAAGCCGGCGCCGATGGTGCCAGTCAATTCCGTCCAAGACATCGTCGACCTGTGCGCCAAGAACCGCGACGCCAAGCTGAAGGCGCTGGTGCGCAACTTCGTGCGTCTGGTGAAGATCGATCCGGGCCGGCTGGAAATTCGCATGACGGATGGCGGACCTGGTACACTGCCGGGCGAGCTCGGCGTCAAGCTCAAGGAGTGGACCGGCGTCCACTGGATCGTCAGCCTCAGCAAGGAAGAGGGTGCGCCGACGCTCGTGGAAGCTGACAACACCGCTCGCGAGGCGCGTCTCACGGATGCTCGTGCCGATCCGGATGTTGCCGCGATCCTTGCACAGTTCCCGGGAGCCCGAATCACGGATGTGCGCATTCGCGCAGCCGAAGAAGAAGCGGACGAGGCTGAGATCCCAGCCCCTGCCGCTGCTGAATCCGCCGAGGGAGACATTCTGCCCGGCGACGATATCGAACTATAAGAGAAGGACAAGATGATGCGCGACATCATGGGCATGATGGGCAAGGTCAAGGAAATGCAAGCCAAGATGGAGAAGGTGCAGGCCGATATCGCCGCACTGGAAGTCGAAGGCAAATCCGGCGGCGGCCTGGTTACCGTACGGCTCAGCGGCAAGGGCGAGATGCTCGGCCTCAAGATCGATCCATCACTCTTCAAGGAAGATGACGTTGAAATCCTGGAAGATCTGATCGTCGCCGCTCATCAGGATGCCAAAAGCAAAGCGGAAGCGGCGGCTGCCGAGATGACTCAGGATCTGACGGCGGGTTTGCCGATCCCGCCCGGCATGAAGCTTCCGTTCTAGACTTACGAGGCAAGGATCTTGGCGCGCAGCCGCGCGGCGAGAGGTGCAGCCAGAAATCGTTGCTTCTGCTCCTCGGTGAGCCGTCGTCCGTAGGCTTCAAACAGCTCCGCAATGCCGACGCGGTCACCGCCATGAAGCTCAGTGTTGACAGCCTCGCCTGCCGCGATCATGCCGCCGGCAATCACGCGGCAATAAACGCCCGGGCGGCCGGCGGCCGTATAGCGCTTGACGAAGCGTGGGTCGCCCATCTGCGCCGCAAAGGTGGCGCAGGGAATGCGAGGCGCCGTTGCCTCCAGCACGACGTCTTTTAGCACAAAGCGATCGCCCACAGCGACGTCACGATTGTCCAGCCCTTCCAGGACAAGGTTTTCGCCAAAGCTGCCGGGCGGCAGATGCCGCCCAAGCTCCCGCATCCACCAGTCCAGCGTCACCGAACCCTCCAGCAGGATCGCCTGATCCGGACCGCCATGATGCTTGCGGTTGCACACGGCATCGCCAACCAGTCCCGCGGCATCCACCATCACCGGCGCATGCCGCGCGCCCTTTTTGATGCCTGTCTTGTAGCTCTTGCCGGCCAAGACTTCGGGCCGGCCGAGACAGATGGCGGCGAGTTTCATGCGATGGGACCCTTCTGACGATTCCGTTCCTGCGAGATATCAGCTAAAAGCGCCCGATGGCAAAACGCGTTACCGGTCCAGAAATCGAGAAACTCATCCAGCTGCTGGCGAAGGTGCCGGGCCTTGGGCCCCGCTCCGCACGCCGGGCAGCCCTGCATCTGATTAAGAAGAAGGAACAGCTGCTCGGGCCGCTGGGCTCTGCAATGGGCGAGGCCTATGACAAGGTCAAGGTCTGCTCCCGCTGCGGCAACGTCGATACCGTCGACCCCTGCACCGTCTGCACCGACGAGCGCCGCGACCAGTCGGTCATCATTGTGGTGGAAGACGTCTCCGACCTTTGGGCGCTGGAGCGGGCGGGTGCAATGAATACCGCCTACCATGTTCTCGGCGGCACGCTCTCGCCGCTGGACGGCGTCGGTCCCGACGACCTCAACATCCGCGCGCTGATAGATCGTGTGAACGAGGGGGACATCCGCGAGATTATCATCGCCGTGAACGCTACCGTCGAGGGCCAGACGACCGCACATTACATCACGGACCAGCTCGCCGGGCTGGACGTGAAGATCACGCGACTGGCGCACGGCGTGCCGGTCGGCGGCGAATTGGATTATCTCGACGAAGGGACGCTGACGGCCGCGCTTCGTGCCCGAACGGCGATCTGAGGAGGTCTTATGCGTATTGTCACCCGAACCCTCGCACTCCTCCTGATGTTGCTTCCGCTTCCGGCAATGGCAGCGTCGAAGGCGGAAGTCGAAAGGCAGTTCCAGCAGTGGATTACTGGTGATCTTGCGCCCGAGGCGGAACGAAACGGGATCTCGGAGCAGACCCTGCGAAATGCTTTCCAGGGCCTGTCGCTGAAGTGGGATCTTCCGGACCTCGTGCCACCGGGCAGCGCGCCGCCGAAGCAGCAGGATCAAAGCCAGGCGGAGTTCTCATCCCCCAGGGCCTATTTTTCGGAAAAGCGTCTGCAGGGGCTTGCCGCCACCGGTCGCAGCCTAGCCGGACAGTACGCCGACACGTTGAGGAGGGTCGAGGCGACCTACGGCGTGCCGGGCCGGATCATTGTCGCCATCTGGGGCCGCGAATCCGGCTTCGGTCGCGCCAAGCTGCCGCATTCCGCCATAGA